>NZ_JBEPQV010000034.1:0-100741 GCF_040548035.1 Bradyrhizobium sp. LB8.2
CGCCCATTGGGCGTCAGTCAAAACGAATCGGTCCATCCCAAGCTTGAATCACAACCAAGCCCCGATGAGAATCCTGAATCCCAACAGACCCTAGGCCGCGCTTTCCTTCAAGAACCCGACCAGCGCCGCGTTGACCTCGTCGGGCCGCTCCTGCTGGACCCAATGGCCGGCGCCCTTGATGATCAGCTTCTGCGTCAGATTGGGCAGCACGCGCTCGAGCTCGTTGACGCGCTTGGCTCCGATCAGGCCGGTGATGACGGCGTCTTTCGAACCGGCAATGAAGAGCGAGGGCTGGTGGATCTGCGCATTCTGCCACGGCGCCGTCAGCTCCCAATTGCGGTCGAGGTTGCGATACCAGTTCAGCCCGCCGCGAAAGCCGGACTTGCGGAAGGCTTCGGTGAAAAAGGCGAGGTCCGCCACGCCGAGCCAGTCCGGCAGCGGCTCCTCGGCGGTCGCGTGGCCGAGAAAGCCCTTGCCCTCCTGCACGAACATGGCCCCGGAGGGATCGGCAAGGCCGCGCCCGCCGAGCACGACGCGCATGGTGCGCGCGACGTCGTGCTCGAACTCGGCCTCGGCCACGCCGGGCGCCTGGAAATACTGCCAATAGAAATTGGTGACGCCGCCCTGGCGCAGAAGGTCGAGCGGCTTGCCGCGGCCGCGGAACGGTGGCGGCACGCTCAGGCCTGCGACCGCCGTGAAGATGTCCGGCCGGAACAGCGCCGCGTGCCAGGCCACCGGTGCACCCCAGTCGTGGCCGATCACCACGGCCTTGCTCTCGCCGAGTGCCTGCACGAGCCCGACGACATCGCCGACCGTGTCGAAGATAGAATAGGCGGCCACGTCAGCCGGCGCTGAGCTTTGGCCATAGCCTCGCATGTCGGGAGCGACGACGTGAAACCCGGCCTCCTCCAGTGCCGCGATCTGGTGGCGCCAGGAGTAGGAGAGTTCCGGCCAGCCGTGGCACAGCACCACCAGTGGACCCTGACCGGCTTCGCGGATGAACAGGTCTATCCCGTTGGCCTTGATCACGCGGGTGGAGGACATCGCTTTTCCGCCTCGTTTCAGGGGTTTGGTCAGAAAATCTGAGGTGCCACGATAGGGGCGCGACAAGAATCGTGCAATCTCGGGACACGCGACCGGCCTCGTGTTGTTCGCACCGATTCCAGCTGTTAAAAACGCCGCTCTCAGGGCTTGGCCATGGCATTTCGTCTTTTTTCGTTTGCTCGCACCCGGTTCAGCGCCGGAGCGCTGGCGCGCGGTCTGATCGCTGCGGCTGTGGTGGCGGGCATTGGCTGGGGCGGGGCGCTTTACGCCGCCAACCAGAGCGTCCAGGGCGCCAAGAAGTCGGAAGACTCCGGCTTCGACGGCGACGCCCCGACCGCGATCCTGATCGAAGCCTCCAGCGGCAGCGTGCTGTTCGAGAAGAACGCCGACGAACTGCGCGCGCCCTCCAGCATGATGAAGCTGATGACGGCGGAAGTCGTCTTCAACGCCATCAAGAAGGGCGACGTCAAGCTGACCGACGAATACCGGATCAGCGAGAATGCCTGGCGCAAGGGTGGGGCGCCCTCCGGCGGCTCGACCATGTTCGCCGCCATCAACAGCAAGGTCTCCGTCGACGACCTCCTGCACGGCGCGATCATCCAGAGCGGCAACGACGCCTGCATTGCGCTGGCCGAAGGCATCGCCGGCAATGAGCGTATCTTTGCCGCCGACTTCATGACCAAGCGCGCCCGCGAGCTTGGCCTGACGAAGTCGACCTTCGGCAATTCCAACGGCTTGCCCGACCCCGGCAACAAGATGACGGTGCGCGAGCTCGGCATCCTCGCCCGGCACATCATTCTCGACTTCCCCGAATTCTACCAACTGTTCGGCGAGAAGGAGTACACTTGGAACAAGATCCGCCAGCCCAACCGCAATCCGCTGCTCAATTCCATGGAAGGCGCTGACGGTCTGAAGACCGGCTACACCAAGGAAGGCGGCTACGGCATGGTCGGCTCGGCGGTGCAGAACGGCACGCGGCTGATCGTTGTCATCAACGGGCTGGAAGACGCTGAAGATCGCGCCACGGAAGCCAAGAAGATGCTGGAATGGGGTTTCCGCAATTTCGAGACCCGCACACTGATGGCGGCCGATCAGCCGGTCGGCTACGCCAAGGTGTTCGGCGGCGAGAGCCGCTCGGTGAAACTGGTCGCCAAGTCGCCCGTGCAAGTGATGGTGCACAAGAACGGCGGCGACAAGCTGATCGCGCGTGTCGTCTATAGCGGCCCGGTGCGCGCGCCGATCGAGGCCGGCCAGAAGGTCGGCGTGATCAGGGTCTGGCGCAGCGGCAATATCGCGGTGGAGACGCCGGTCTATGCCGCTGACGCGATCGGCACCGGGTCGACCATGCGGCGTGCAATCGACGGTGCCAGCGAGCTCGTGATCGGCATGTTCCGCACGGGCGCCGAGAAGCTCTGATCATGAGTGAAAGCGCGGTAAAGTGGCCGTCCGGACGCGGACGCTTCGTCACCTTTGAAGGCGGCGAGGGGACGGGCAAGTCGACCCAGATCAAGAATCTCGCCGATCGTCTCAAGGCGGCAAGGATGCGCATCCTCGTCACGCGCGAGCCGGGCGGCTCGCCGGGCGCCGAGATCATGCGCCATCTGGTGCTGTCCGGCATGGGCAAGCTGCTGGGACCCGAGGCCGAGACGCTGCTGTTCGCGGCCGCCCGCGACGACCATGTCCGCACCGTGATCCAGCCCGCGCTCAACCAGGGCACCTGGGTGCTGTGCGACCGCTTCGCCGACTCGACGCGGGCCTATCAAGGCAGCCTCGGCCGCGTGCCGACGGCGCTGATCAACGCGATGCAGCGGGTCACGATCGGCGATCTCAAGCCGGACCTCACCATCATCCTCGACCTGCCGGTCGAGATCGGCTTGCAGCGCGCGGCCGCACGCCGCGGCAGCGGCACGCCCGACAGGTTCGAGGCCGAGAAACTCGGTTTCCATCAAGGGCTGCGCGAGGCCTATCGCAAGATCGCGGCGGACGATCCCGCGCGCTGCGTGCTGATCGACGCCAATTCCGATCCCGATACGGTTGCCGGACGCGTCTGGACCGCGCTGCGGGATCGTCTGCTTCCGACGCCGGCATCAGTGGTGTCCCTATGAGCCCGCGTCAGACCGAGCGCGAATCCGCCATTCCTCATCCGCGCGAGACGAGTCTTCTGTTCGGCCATCGCGAGGCCGAGACCGCGCTGCTTGCCGCTTATCGCAGCGGGCGCATCCCGCATGCCTGGCTGATCGGCGGGCCACAAGGCATCGGCAAGGCGACGCTGGCGTATCGGATGGCGCGCTTCGTGCTCGCTCACGGCCAGCCGTTGGCGCCTTCCGTGCAACGCGCCGAAGATCTCGCCATCAATCCTGATAACGCCGTGGCGCGGCAGGTTGCGGCGAGCTCGCATGGTGGCTTGCTGACATTGGAGCGCACCGCCAACGACCGCGGCGTGATGCGCACCGTGATCACCGTGGACGAGACTCGCGAGACGATCGGCTTCTTCGGCTCGACCGCGGCGGCCGAAGGCTGGCGCGTCTGCATCGTCGACACCGTCGACGAGCTCAATCCGAATGCCGCCAACGCGCTGCTGAAAATTCTCGAGGAACCGCCGCAGCAATCGCTGTTCCTCCTGGTGAGCCACGCGCCGGCCCGCGTCCTCGCAACGATCCAGTCGCGCTGCCGCAAGCTGCGCCTGCGCCCGCTCGCAACGGACGATGTGATCGGTGCAGCCGCCGCCACCGCCGATCTCGACCCGAACGATCCGGCGTTGCGCGAGGCGGCAGAGGCCTCCGAGGGCAGCGTCGCGCGGGCGCTGACGCTGCTCGGCGGTGATGCCCTGAAGCTCCAGCAACGAACGGCCGCGCTGCTTGCACGACTGCCGCAGGTCGATCCGCGCGAATTGCACACGCTCGGCGATTCGCTTGGCACCAGCGACCGGGTTGCGCTTGCCGCCTTCATCGACGGCATCGATCGCTGGATCGCGGAACGGCTGCACGCCGACGAAGCCAATGCCAACCAGAACCTGCCGCGCCTTGCGCGCCTAGCTGAGGTATGGGAAAAGATCGTCCGCGCCGCGCGTGACACCGAAACCTACAATCTGGAGCGAAAGCCCTTGGTTTTCTCGGTGTTCGGCTGGCTGGCGGACGCAACGCGCTAGGCGCAGGTTCGTTTCCAAATTTCGAGAAGCCGGTAAAGGAATTCGTCGTGGCAGCGCGAGCTAAGAAAACCGCTAAAGGCAAGAGCAGCAAGAAGAAGACTGCGAAGAAAGCCGCGAAGAAGGTTGTAAAGGCGCTCGCGCGCAAAGCCGCCAAGAAGGTCAAGCAAGCCGCTAAGACCAAAAAGACGGTCGCCAAGAAGGGCATGAAGAAGAGCGCTGCGAAGACGGCAAAGAAAGCCGGCGAGAGGGTTGCGAAGAAGCAGGCCGTTGCCAAGAAGGCGGTGAAGAAAGCAGCCAAAAAGCCAGCCAAGACTCCTTCAAGAACCAAGGCTAGTTCGAAAAACAAGATTCCTTCAAAAAACAAGGCTCCTTCGAAAAACAAGACTTCAGCGAAGCAGGTGATGAAGAGCGCGAGGGTGACTGCTTCTCCCGCGATCGCAGCACTGGCTCCCATCGCCACGCCGCCGAAAGTTGCCAAACCCAAGGCGGCGCGCGCACCGAAGCCCATCGCAGCGCCGCAAGCCACCACGCCCGTGGCCGCCCCCGCGCGCGACAACGTCTTCTACATCACGACCGCGATCGCCTATCCCAACGGCCATCCGCATATCGGGCACGCCTATGAGGCGATCGCCACCGACACCCTGGCGCGCTTCGCCCGGCTCGACGGCAAGGATGTGTTCTTCCTGACCGGCACCGACGAGCACGGCCAGAAGATGGTTCAGACAGCGGCCAGTGAAAAAATGTCCGCCTCGGAGCTCGCCACCCGCAATGCCGCCCGTTTCAAGGAGATGGACGAACGTCTGAACGTGTCGTTCGACCGCTTCATCCGCACCACCGAGGCGCAGCATCATCGCTCCAGCCAGGAGATCTGGCGGCGCATGGAAGCGAACGGCGACATCTATGCCGACACCTATGCCGGCTGGTACTCCGTGCGCGACGAAGCCTATTACGCCGAGGACGAGACGCGCCTGAACGATGACGGCGTGCGGCTCGGACCGCAGGGCACGCCGGTCGAATGGGTCGAGGAGAAGAGCTACTTCTTCCGCCTATCGTCCTATCAGGACAAGCTGCTCAAACTCTACGCGGATCGTCCCGATTTCATCGGGCCGGATTCCCGCAAGAACGAGGTGGTGAGCTTCGTCAAAGGTGGCCTGCGCGATCTCTCGATCTCGCGCACCACGTTCGACTGGGGCGTCAAGGTGCCCGGTGACGAAGAGCACGTGATGTATGTCTGGGTCGACGCGCTCACCAACTACATCACCGGTGTCGGCTTCCCCGACGAAAGCGATAAGAACTGGCGCTACTGGCCGGCCGACGTGCACATCATCGGCAAGGACATCATCCGCTTCCACGCGGTGTACTGGCCCGCGTTCCTGATGTCGGCCGGCATTCCCGTGCAGAAGCGGGTCTATGCGCATGGCTTCCTGTTCAACAGGGGTGAGAAGATGTCGAAGTCGATCGGGAACGTGGTCGACCCCTTCAACCTCGCCGACCAGTACGGCGTCGACCAGATGCGCTATTTCTTCCTGCGCGAGGTGCCGTTCGGGCAGGACGGCAATTACAATCACGAGGCCATCGTCGCGCGCATCAATGCCGATCTCGCCAACGATCTCGGCAACCTCGCGCAGCGCTCGCTGTCGATGATCGCCAAGCAACTCGGCGGCGTGCTGCCGGAACCCGGCGAGTTCAGCGACAACGACAAGGCGATCCTGTCACAAGCCGACGGCATGCTCGCCGCGTCGCGCGAAGCGATGGCGGGTCAGCAGATCCATCACTGGCTCAACGCCGTGTGGGCCGTGGTGGCGGAAGCCAACCGCTATTTCGCGGGCGAAGCCCCGTGGGCGTTGGCCAAGACCGATCCTGTCAGGCAAAGGACGGTACTCTACGTCACCGCCGAAGTCGTGCGCCAGATCGCAATCCTGGCCCAGCCGGCGATGCCGACGGCCTCGGGATTGCTGCTCGACAGCCTCGGTATTCCCGAAGGAGAGCGCAGCTTTGCCGCGCTCGGGGGCGCCAGCCGCATCGCGCCAGGCTCGACGCTGCCCGCGCCGACGCCTGCCTTCCCACGCTACATCGAGCCGGCAGCCTGAAGGCGTTCGCACCATGCTGGTCGACAGTCACTGCCATCTGGATTTTCCGGACTTTGCCGAAGATCTCGACGGGATCGTGTCGCGCGCGCGAGCGGCCGGCATCGGCCGCATGGTCACGATCTCGACGCGGGTGCGAAAGCTGAACCAGCTTCTCGCCATCGCCGAGCGCTATGACGACGTCTATTGCTCGGTCGGCACCCATCCGCACAACGCGGATGAGGAAGACGGCATCGCGCCGGACGAGCTCATCGCACTGACGCAGCATCCGAAGGTCGTTGCACTCGGCGAAGCCGGGCTCGACTATTTCTACGACGACGGTTCGCCGGAGGCGCAGGCGAGGGGCTTTCGCGCCCACATCGCCGCCGCCCGCGTCACCGGCTTGCCGCTGGTGATCCACACCCGCGAGGCGGACGAGGATTGCGGCCGCATCCTGGAAGAGGAGGCGGCGAAGGGATCGTTTCGCGCCGTGTTGCATTGTTACACGGGCGGACGCGAGCTGGCGTTGAAAGCAGTGTCGCTCGGGCTCTATATCGGTTTCACGGGCATCCTGACCTTCAAGAAGTCGGAGGCGTTGCGCGCGCTCGCAGCCGAACTGCCGTCCGACCGTATTCTGGTTGAAACAGACTCGCCCTACCTTGCGCCCGGCAAGTTCCGGGGCAAACGCAACGAACCGGCCTATGTGGTCGAGGTCGCAAAAGTGCTCGCCGAAACCCGCGGCGTATCGTTTAACGAGATCTCGCGCCAGACAAGCGAAAACTTCTTTCGCCTGTTTTCCAGGGTGAAAGCTTAGAACTGGGAGCCGCATGACGCTGACGCTGACGATTCTGGGCTGCGGCTCCTCCGCCGGCGTGCCGCGCCCGGCGCTCGGCTGGGGCGCCTGCGATCCCAACAATCCCAAGAATCGCCGTCGCCGCTGCTCGCTGCTGGTCGAGCAGACATCGGGCGACGGCACCACGCGCATCGTGATCGACACCTCGCCGGACCTGCGCGAGCAATTACTCTCGACCGATGTCGACCACATCGACGCGGTGTTCCTGACTCACGAGCACGCCGACCAGACCCACGGCATGGACGATCTGCGTTCGATCGTGATGCATATGCGCCGGCGGATTCCGACCTATCTCAATCAGACGACTGCGAACGACATCATGTCGCGGTTCTCCTATTGCTTCGTCTCGCCGGCGGGCAGCGACTATCCGCCGATCCTGACGGCGCATTCGATCGAGGCCGGTGAAAGCCAGATCATCCTTGGGAAGGGCGGCGCGGTGACGATGACCGCCTTCCTGGTGCAGCACGGCCACATTCCCGCGCTCGGCTACCGCATCGGCGATGCCGCCTACACGCCGGACCTCAACGACATCCCGCCCGAGAGCTGGGGCGCACTGGAAAATCTGGACCTCTGGATCGTCGATGGCCTGCGCTACACCAGCCATGTCAGCCATTTCAGCATCAACGACGCGTTGTCCTGGATCGACCGCTTCAAGCCGAAGCGCGCCGTCATTACCAACATGACCGCCGACGTCGACTACGAAGTGATCCGGCAGTCGCTGCCCGCGGGTGTGGTGCCGGCCTACGACGGGCTGCGGCTGGAGACTCGCTGAACCTGCGGTGGAAATTCGGGCACAGGCCGGCATACTCCTTGCTTACGTGGACGCCATCATGTTGATCTAACGTCTGAAAGACAGGCGCTGGGCAGGGGCGATATTCATGCAGGACCGGCACAGGACGTGCGATCGCCGGGACCGTTTGAATCGCCTCGTGTGAGGATGAGGATCGCGTTGGCAGGCAACGATGTAACGAGCCGGGGACTGGTGCGACGCGCGCTGGATCTCCTTTATCTCGGTGCGGGCTACGCCGCCGGCACCTTCATGGTTGCGATCTTTGCAATCATGATGATCATGTCGGTCGGGCGCCAGTTTGCGGTCAACATTCCCGCCGGCGATGATTTCGCCTCCTGGTGCATGGCCGCGATGGCATTCCTCGGCCTCGCACACACCTTCAAGCGCGGAGAGATGATCCGCGTCGGCCTGCTGCTCGAGCGTCTGCACGGGCGCACCAAGCAGGTTGCGGAGGTGGTGGCGCTCGGCATTGCCACCGCCTTCGTTCTCTATTTCACCTGGCATGCCGTGCAGATGACCTACGATTCCTGGCGCTTCAACGACGTGGCGCAGGGCGTCGTCGCGCTTCCGCTCTGGATTCCGCAGCTCGGATTTGCCGGCGGTCTTGTGATCCTGTCGATCGCGCTCATTGATGAAATGGTCGGTGTCGCCGGCGGCAACCGGCCGAGCTACGAGAAGGGCTCGCCGGACGAGACCCCGGACGAATTCATCGAGCGCATCTCGCAGGGCGGCGGAGGTTGACGATGGCCAATCTCGGCATGATCGAGCTGTCGTTCGTCCTGCTCGGCGTCATGATCCTGCTGCTGGGAAGCGGCGTCTGGATCGCGGTCTCGCTCGGCCTCGTCGGCTTCGTGGCGATGGCGCTGACGACGAGTTTGCCGCTCGGCGCGGTGCTCGCCACCACGACCTGGAGCGCCAGCTCGTCGTGGACACTGGCCGCGCTGCCGCTGTTCATCTGGATGGGCGAGATCCTCTTCCGCACCAAATTGTCGGAAGAAATGTTCCGAGGCCTGTCGCCCTGGGTTCAGTGGCTGCCCGGGCGCCTGACTCATGTCAACGTGATCGGCTGCGGCATCTTCGCGGCGGTGTCGGGCTCGTCGGCGGCGACCTGTGCGACCATCGGCAAGATCGCGCTGCCCGAGCTCGACAAGCGTGGCTACGACAAGGGCCTCAGTCTCGGCTCGCTGGCGGGCTCCGGCACGCTGGGCCTGCTGATCCCGCCGTCGATCCCGATGGTGGTCTATGCGGTCACGGCGAATGTCTCCGTGCTTCAGGTCTTCCTGGGCGGTTTTCTGCCGGGGGTGCTCGTGATGGTGCTCTATTCCGGCTACATCATCATCTGGTCGCTGCTCAATCCGAAGAAGATTCCGCCGCGCGACCCGCCGATGTCGTTTCGCCAGAAGCTGCGCGAGTCGGCCAGGCTTGCACCCTGCCTATTGCTGATCCTGGCGGTCTTTCTCTCGCTCGTACTCGGCTTTGCGACCGCAACCGAATGTGCCGCCTGGGGCGTTTCCGGCGCGCTGCTGTTGGCTTGGTGGAGCCGCACGCTCACACGCAAGAACTTCATCGAGAGCATCATGAGCGCGACGCGCCTGACCTGCATGATCATGCTGATCCTGGCAGGCGCTGCCTACACGACCGCAGCGATGGCCTATACGGGCATTCCGGCGGCACTCGCCACCTGGGTCCAGGGCCAACAGCTCACGCCGGGCATGCTCGCGCTGTATCTGAGCATCATGTACATCATCCTGGGATGCCTGATCGATGGCATCTCGATGATCGTTCTGACTGCCGTGATCGTGCTGCCGATGGTCAGGCAGGCCGGCCTCGACCTGGTCTGGTTCGGCGTTTACCTCATCATTCACGTCGAGATGGCTCAGATCACGCCGCCGGTCGGTTTTAACTTGTTCGTGCTCCAGAACATGAGCGGGCGCGATACCTTGACCGTCGCCCGGGCTGCATTCCCTTTCTTTGTCCTGCTGCTCGCCGCCGTGTTCATCATCACGGAATATCCGCAGATCGTGATGTTTTTGCCCAAGCTCGCCTTCCCAGACTGAGCGTACCGCTTTCAAATTGACTGTGAGGAGAAGCCCGATGATCTCTCGTTTATTCCGCGCATCCCTGATCGCCGGCGCCGTGCTGGCTGCGACACCCGCTTTGGCTCAGACCAAATGGAATCTGCCGGCAGCGTATCCCGCCGACAATCCACACTCGGAGAATCTGGTCGCGTTCGCCAAGGACGTCGATGCCGCGACATCCGGCAAGCTCCAGATCACGGTTCATCCCGGCGCCTCGCTGTTCAAGGCACCCGATATCAAGCGCGCGGTGATGACCGGGCAGGCGCAGATGGGTGAAGTATTGCTGTCGATCCACGAGAACGAGGATCCGGTATTCGGGATCGACGTGGTGCCGTTTCTGGCGACCAGCTTCCCGGCTGCGATGAAACTGTATCAAGCGTCGAAGCCGCTGATTGCGAAGAAGCTCGATGCGCAGGGTCTCAAGCTGCTGTTCGTCGTGCCGTGGGCGCCGCAGGGCGTCTATGTCAGCAAGCCGCTTGCGACGATCGAAGACATGAAGGGCCTGAAATGGCGGGCCTATAACGTTGGAACCGCGCGCATTGGCGAGCTGGTCGGCGCGCAGTCCGTCACCATCCAGGCCGCCGAGCTGCCGCAGGCACTTGCGACCGGCGTCGTGAACTCCTTCATGTCGTCCGGCGGCACGGGCTACGATGCGAAGGCATGGGAGTCGCTGAAGTACTTCTATGACGTGCAGGCCTGGATCCCGAAGGACTACACCTTCGTCAACAAGGCTGCGTTCGAGGCGCTCGACAAGCCGACCCAGGAGGCCATTCTCAAGGCCGCCGCGACCGCGGAAACGCGCGGCTGGAAGGCTTGGGAGGACAAGAGCACCTGGTACATCGACCAGCTCAAGGCGAAGGGCATGACGGTCGAGCCGCCGAGCCCGGCCCTCAAGGCCGGCTTCCAGAAGATCGGCGAGCAGCTCACCGCCGACTGGCTCAAGAAAGCAGGGCCCGACGGCCAGGCGCTGATTGACGCCTACAAGAAGATGTAGCGACGGAGAGGCCTTTCGCCCGTCGCCATCCGGCGGCGGGCGTCCGAGCCCGGACAGACTTAGGTCGAGATCGCCTTCGCCGATCCGGCTTCGTTGCGCAGCAGGAATTTCTGGATCTTTCCCGTCGACGTTTTCGGGATCGGCCCGAACATCACAGCCTTCGGCGTCTTGAAGCCGCTCATATGCGAGCGGCAGAAGGCGATGATATCGGCTTCGCTTGCGCTCGCGCCGTCCTTCAGTTCGACGAAGGCGCAGGGCACTTCGCCCCATTTCGGATCGGGCTTTGCGACCACGGCGGCGAACAGCACGGCCGGGTGCTTGTAGAGGATGTCCTCGACCTCGACGGAGGAAATGTTCTCGCCGCCGGAAATGATGATGTCCTTCGAGCGATCCTTGATGATGACATACCCATGCGCGTCGAGCACGCCGAGGTCGCCGGTGTGAAACCAGCCGCCTTCGAAGGCGTCCTTGGTCGCCTTCTCGTTCTTGAGGTAGCCCTTCATCACGATGTTCCCGCGGAACATGACCTCGCCGATGGTCTCGCCATCGCGCGGCACTTGCCTCATGGTCTGCGGGTCGATGACGGTGACGCCTTCCTCCAGCGGGTAGGGCACGCCCTGCCGCCGCTTCAGGCTGGCGCGCTCGGAGGCGGGGAGTTCGTCCCAGCCGGGCTGCTCGGCGCAGACGGAGGCGGGGCCGTAGACCTCTGTCAGGCCGTAGACATGCGTCAGCTTGATGCCGATGTTTTCCGCGCCTTCGAGCACTGCGACGGGCGGCGCGGCGCCGGCGATCAGACCGACGACATGGCGCGCGGCATTTCCCTTCGGTGCATCGGGTGCGTTGATCAGCGTGTTGTAGACGATCGGCGCGCCGCACATGTGGGTGACGCCGTGCTGCTTGATCAGCTCGAAGATCTTGGTCGGCTCGACCTTGCGCAGGCAGACATTGATGCCGGCGGCGGCCGCAATGGTCCAGGGGAAACACCAGCCGTTGCAGTGGAACATCGGCAGCGTCCAGAGATAGACCGGATGCTGGCCGAGATTGCCCGCGAGGATATTGCTGACGGCATTCAGATATGCGCCGCGATGATGGGTCACGACGCCCTTGGGATTGCCCGTGGTGCCCGACGTGTAGCTTAGCGCGATGGCGTCCCATTCGTCGCCCGGCGGGATCGCCGCGAAGTCAGGATCGCCTTGCGCGACGGCGGACTCATACTCGATCTCGCCGATGCGCCTGCCGCCCTTGAACGCGGCGTCGTCGACGTCGATCACGAACGGCTTCGGTCCGGTCATCTGCGCGAGCGCATCGGTGATCACGCCCGAAAACTCCGGATCGACCAGGATGATCCTGGCGCCGCCATGGTCGAGCTGAAACGCGATCGAGGGCGCATCGAGGCGGATGTTCAGCGCGTTGAGCACGGCACCCGTCATGGGCACCGCGAAATGCGCCTCGTTCATCGCCGGAATGTTCGGCAGCATTGCCGCCACGGTGTCGCCGGCGCCGATGCCCTTGTTCGCGAGCCAGGACGCAAAACGCTTGCAGCGCTCATGCGTCTCGCGCCAGGTGAAGCTGCGCCCCTCGTAGACCGTGCTGACGTGATCGGGATAGACCGCGGCGCTTCGCGCGAGGAAGCTCAACGGGCTCAGCGGCACGTAGTTGGCGGGCGTCTTGTCGAGGCCGATATTGTACTGGTTCTGCCGCTCGCTCATCGACACCTCCCTCACGCGCCGGCTTACAGGAATCCGATCGAGATCCACGGAAAGACAGCGACGACAATCAATCCCACCAGCAGCGCCAGCAGATAGCCCCAGATCGGCCGGATGCCTTCGGCCGGATCGACGCGTCCGATAGCGCAGGCGGCATAATAGCCGACGCCGAAGGGCGGGGCGAATAGCCCGATACCCATGGCGAGAATGATCACCATCGCATAGTGCACCTCGTGCACGCCGACCGCGCGCGCGATCGGAAACAACAGCGGCCCGAACAGCACGATCGCCGGGATGCCCTCCAGCACGCTGCCGAGGATGGTGAAGGCCAGGATCGAGACGGCGATGAAGGTGCCGGCGCCGCCGGGCAATCCGGTCATGGCCGACGCCAGCGAGCGCGAGAAACCGGACTGGGTCAGGCCCCAGGCCATGCCGGTCGCAGTGCCGATGATCAGCAGGATCGCGCCCGACAGCGCCGCGGTTTCGACCAGCATCGGAAACAGCCGCCGCCAGTCGAAGCGGCGGTAGACGAGCAGGCCGACCAGGGCGCCATAGACGATGCCGATGGTGGAGACTTCGGTGGCGGTGGCGATGCCCTCGACCACGGCGTAGCGGATCACGAAGGGCAGCGCGAGCGCGGGCAGGGCGATGATGAAGGTCTTGCCGATCTCGCCACCCGTGGCGCGGCGGACATGGCTCATGTCCTCGTGACGATAGCGCCACCACACCAGCATGCACAGCGTAATCGCGAGCACCACGCCGGGCAGGAGGCCGCCGGTGAACAGCGCGGCGATCGAGACGCCCGTGACCGAGCCGATCGTGATCAGCACGAGGCTAGGCGGAATGGTCTCGGTCTGCGCGCCGGTGGCCGCGAGCAGCGCAACGAGATCGCCCGGCTTGGCGCCGCGCTGCTTCATCTCCGGGAACAGCACGGGCGCGACCGCCGCCATGTCGGCAGCCTTGGCGCCGGAGATGCCGGAAACCAGGTACATGGCACCGACAAGGACGTAATGCAGTCCGCCGCGGACATGGCCGAGCAGGCTCGCCAGGAACGCCACCATGGCCCGTGCCATGCCTGTCATTTCGATCAGGAGCCCCAAAAATACGAACAGCGGCACCGAGAGCAGGATGAGGTGGCTCATGCCCTCGTCCATCCGCCCGACCAGCACCATGACCGGCGTGCGCGTGGTCAGCGCCAGATAGCCGAAGATCGCGAGGCCGAAGCCGAACGCGATGGGAACGCCGGCAAAGACGCAGAAGCCGGCGACGCCGACGAAGAAGATGACGAGGTTGAGATTGCCGAGCGGCCGTAGATAAGGCTGCGCCAGCCAGAACAGGCCGACAACGACAGCAACGGAGATCGCGGCCGTCAGCACCATGCGGTAATCGACTGCGCGCAGCAGCCGCAACAGCGCGAACACCGTCATCAGGCAGATGCCGGCCGGCAGCGCCGCGGCGCGCCACATATTGGAGATCTGCAGCGCCGGCGTGGTGATGAAGCTTTCCTCGTAGGCGTAGTCCCAGGACGGCCAGACGATCAGCGCCAGGAAGGCCAGCGCCGCGCAGGTCGCCACCAGATCGAGCCAGGCCCGCATCGCAGGCTTGGCGCTGGCGACGATCGCCGTCATGCGCATGTGCTCGGAGCGGCGGAACGCAACGGCCGCGCCCAGCATCGCGAGCCACAGGAACAGGATCGAGGCGAGCTCGTCGGACCAGATCAGCGGCCGGTGCAGTCCGTAGCGCGCAACCACGCCGGCAAACAGGATCGCGATCTCGGCGACAACCAGGATCGCCGCCGGGATTTCGACGAGGAGGCCGAGTGCGCGCTCCGTCGAGGCCAGCAGCGAAGGTCGGCGAGGGGACTGAACAGTCGCCTCGCCCGCCACGCCGCTCACCCCGACCTCGATATGAGCCATGACGGCCCCAACGCGTTACGACAGCTTGCCGACGGCCTTTTCCAGCAGGTCCCAGGCCTGGTCGCCATATTTGCCCTTCCACTCGGCATAGAAGCCGGCGGACCGCAGCTTGTCGCGGAACGGCGCGACCGCGGGCTGGTTGAAGGTCAGGCCCTTGGCCGCGAGCTCCTGCTGGAGATTGGCATTGAGCTTGGCGGTGTCCTCGCGTTCCTTGACCGCTGCGGCATTGATGTTCTTGGCGACGACGGTGCGCACATCCTCGGGCAAGCTGCTCCAGGCTTTGCGGTTGGCCAGGAACCAGAAGCCGTCCCACATGTGGTTGGTCAGCGAGCAGTATTTCTGCACCTCGTAGAGCTTGGCCGTCGAGATGATCGCCAGCGGGTTCTCCTGGCCCTCGACGATCCTGGTCTGGAGCGCGGAATAGACCTCGGCGAAATTGATCGAGGCGGGCGCCGCATCGAACGCCTTGAACATCGAGGTCCACAGCGGCGATACCGGCACGCGGATCTTGAAGCCCTTGAGGTCGTCAGGACCGGTGATCGGCTTGCTTGACGACGTGGTCTGGCGGAAGCCGTTGTCCCAGATCTTGTCCATGACCTCGAGGCCGGACTTCTTGATTTCGCCGCGGACGAAGGCGCCGAGATCGCCGTCCATGGCCTTCCAGACCGTGTCGTAGTCCGGGAACGCAAAGCCGATGCCGTTGATGGACGCCGCAGGCACCAGGGTCGACAGGATCAGACCCGACAGCGTGAAGAACTCGACGCCG
This sequence comes from Bradyrhizobium sp. LB8.2, assembly GCF_040548035.1. Taxonomy (NCBI): domain Bacteria; kingdom Pseudomonadati; phylum Pseudomonadota; class Alphaproteobacteria; order Hyphomicrobiales; family Nitrobacteraceae; genus Bradyrhizobium; species Bradyrhizobium sp. LB8.2. Next base: position 15,362 of record NZ_JBEPQV010000034.1, read on the forward strand.
CCGGAGCGGATCTGGCTCAGCATGTCGGTGTCGGACCCGAGTTGGTTGTTCGGGAAGATCTGCAGGTCGAACTTGCCCTTGGTCTCGGCCTTGATCGCCGCCGCCATCTCCTTGGCGCGCACGTTCATCGGATGGGTGTCCGGCAGGTTGTTGGCATATTTGAAGGTGAACTCGGCGCTCTGGGCGCGGGCCACATGGGGCGCACCGATGCCGCCCAGGACCGCGGTCGCGGCGGAGGCCTTGAGAAGCGTGCGTCGGGAAAAGCTCATGGGTCTGCTTCCTCGGAAGGTTTGTTGTTGTTCTGAGATGCAAACCATACGGACGTCGGGTCAGAAGGTCATCTGCGATCTCGCGAAGACTCGCTTATTGCAGCCGGACATCGTCACGGCAATATCGGCTTTCGGATGCATAGACCGGAATCTAAACTGCGAAAACAACCCCATGCTGCACAGTAGCTGTCGAGAGCTGGGACGATATGCGACGGCCGGGCCGGAAAAGACGAGGAGCGAAGGTGCAATGAGAGGAATTCTAGCTAACTGACTGATCTGATTGTATATAAATATATTCCATAATATACCTTATGCGAATTACGGATGCGCCAGACATTGGGAGGTTCGTCATGCAGGAGAACGTCGCCCGCGCAGACCGCTCGCGCGCCATTCCATTCGATGCCGCCAAGCTCGACCGTCTGATGGAGGCCGCCGGCCTCGACGTGCTGGTCGCGACCTCCAAGCACAATGTGCAGTACCTGCTGGGTGCCGAGCGCGCGATCTTCTTCGACTACATGGATGCGCTGGGCGTCAGCCGTTATCTGCCGGTCCTGGTTTATCCGAAGGGCGCGCCGGAGCACGCCGTCTATGTCGGGCACAGGCTGGAGACCCATCAGCGCGCCGTTGCGCCGCCATGGGTCGCACAGGTCCGGACCGAGTCCAACGGCTCGATCGATGCGATCACGCGGGCCGCAAGCCTGATCCGCGACGCCGGCGTGCCCTTGAAGCGGGTCGGAGTCGAGATGGCGTTTTTGCCGATGGATGCGGGCCGGGCGCTTGTGGACGCCCTGCCCGGCGCCGAGCTCAAGGACGCGCTGCTGGTGCTGGAGCGGCTGCGCTCGGTCAAGTCGGCCGAGGAACTCGCAAAACTCAAGACCGCGTCCGAGCTCGTCATCGCGTCGATGCTGGAGGTGATCGCCGGGCACGGCCCGGGCACCACCAAGCAGCAATTGTCGGACGCATTGCGGATTGCCGAGGCCAATCGCGGGCTGACCTTCGAATACTGCCTGCTCGCCTGCGGCAACAGCCACAACCGGGCGCCGTCAGCGCAGCGTTGGGAGCAAGGCGAGGTGCTGTCGCTGGACTCCGGCGGCAATTATCACGGCTATATCGGCGATCTCGCGCGCATGGCGGTGCTCGGCGATCCCGATGCCGAGTTGAAACGCTGCCTGGCCGAGATCGAAGCGGTCCAGCGCGCCGCCTTCGCCGCGGTCCAGCCCGGTGCCATGGGCGGCGACATCTACGTCGCGGCCGAGCGGCAGCTTGCACAGATCAGCCAGCGCGACTGCACGGAGTTTTTGGCCCACGGCATGGGCCTCGTCAGCCACGAGGCCCCTCGCCTGACCGCCAAGGGCCCGATCCCCTACGACGACCCCGACGCCCGCCTGCCGCTCGAAACAGGCATGGTGGTGTCGATCGAGACCACGATGAAGCATCCCAAGCGCGGGTTTATCAAGCTTGAGGATACGGTTGCAGTCACGGCGACGGGGTACGAGATCTTTGGCGAAGGCGGCCGCGGCTGGAATTTGGGGAGCAGTGCGCTTTAGCGCAGCGGCAGCAGGTCGAGCTGGGCTTGCGCCTTCTTGACGACCGCTGCGAACCAGCTCTGGCTCGGCGCCGCCTTGGCGAAGCACTTGGTGAAAGCCGTCATCGCATTGTCTTCGCGGGTGATGTCGCCGCGCGGATCCTCCTTGTCGATGGGCCTGGCCATCACCTGCTTCCAGACTTTCTCGCAGGCCGGGATCTCAGCCGTCTTCACCGCGTCGCTTGCAGCGATGAAGAAGACCTTCTCGCCCTGAATCGCGACCACGTCGATTTCATGCGGCGGTCCCTTCAGGTCGCCATTGCCACGCACGCCCAGCACGGCGACCGCCGCGCTCACTCCCGCGGGCTTCGTGATCGGCAGCTCGGCATATTTGGCGAAGGTCGAGTCCTGGATCGCCTGATAGTAGAAGCCGTCCGACTTGAAGGCCGCGTCGATGCCCTCGGGCATGCCGTCCTCGCTGTGCTCGCGCAGCCAGTGCTTGAGCAGCGCAATGGTGGTCACGACGGCTTGCATCCTGTCGCCTTCGGAGACGAAGCCGAGCCCGTCGAGGTGGCCGAAGCCGGAGTCGCCCTTGAAGAGCGTGTCCGCGTTCGTCTTGCCGTCGGCCGGAAGTCCCTTGATCGCGACGGGGCCCACCAGGCTGCGCAGCACAGTTGTCAGCTCCCTGAGCGCCGCATCGTGTTGCTTGCTGGTCTCGTCGTTTTCCGGAGCCTTCGAGAACTTTGCGATGTAGCGATCGCGCAGGTCGAGATAATGCTGCTCGGGCGTCGCCGCATAAGCGGGCGTGGCCAAGGCGAGCAGGCAGAGCAAGGCGAGCGATCTCATTGCAAGTTCCGGCTGGGTGCGATCTCCAGTCTTTGTGCCGGTGCCGGCCGGGAAGGTTCATCCTGCGAGGTGCGCTGCGCCCTACTCCGCTGGCGTGAGCTGCCGGTCGAGGCGCATCGCAGCCGTCTCGCGCACGCGGATGCGGATGCGGCGCTTGCGCCACCAGATCACGATTCCGGTGACCGAGAGCGCGGCCGGCGGTATTGGGGCGCGGTGTGGCCGGTGACGCGGGAGAACTTCGTCTCGTTGCTCTACAAGCTGCACTACACCATGCACATCCCGGGATTCTGGGGGCGACCGGCGGGGCATTAGAATCTCTCCAGAGGTGCGCGCAGCGCGTGCGACGTATGTGCGCTTGGTCTTGCGCGCCTGGCCCTGGGTGAAAAGCCACAATCCGACCGGTCGAAAAACGCACCACCCTTGTGCGTAGTCCCGCACTGAACGGCTGACACGAACCGACCTAGTTGAGGTTCTCCGGACGAGCCGGGAACGCAAGCCAAGGGACGTGTCATGTCGAGATTGGAAGGCAAGGTCGCAGTGATCAGCGGCGGCAACAGCGGGATCGGGCTTGCCATCGCCCAGCGGTTCGTGAAGGAAGGCGCGCACGCGTTCATCTTCGGCCGTCGCCGGGAAGCGCTCGACAAGGCGGTGAAGCTCATCGGCGGCAACGTCACCGCGATCCAGGCCGACGCATCCAGCCTTGCGGATCTCGACCGCGTTGCGGACATCGTCCGAAGCACGAAGGGCAAGGTGGACGTGGTCGTGTCCAATGCCGGCATCACCGAGCAGGTGCCGCTGCGCGACATCACGGAGGAGCACTACGACCGCACGTTCAACCTGATGGCCAAGGGTCCTCTGTTCCTGGTGCAGAAGATGCTGCCGATGATGGGCGGCGGAGGATCGATCATCCTGGTGTCCTCGGCCATGCACTCCATGGGCCTGGCGAACCACTCGACCTATGCGGCCACCAAGGCGGCGGTGCGTTCGTATGTGCGGACCTGGGCGGCCGAGTTCAAAGACAGCGGCATCCGCGCGAACCTGCTGAGCCCCGGCCCCGTCGACACGCCCATCATGGACTCCCAAGCGTCGACGCCCGAGGAGGCCGCCGCCATTCGCAAGATGTACGCCAACTACGTTCCGATGCTGAGACTCGGGCGTCCCGAGGAGCTGGCGGCGGCGGCGGTCTTCCTCGCCTCGGACGAGAGCGCGTTCATGACAGGCTCCGACATGCTCGTCGACGGCGGCGTCAGCAACGTTTGAATTCAGCAAAGACAGGTACGGAGATCAATATTCAGAACCACATCAAATACCCGATGTGAGGGCCGCCCCCAACCGATGTCAGCGATGCCGCAGCCGGCGGTTGACCCGGCGCGCGAGATAATCGCCGGCGCTCTGGACGAGCTGCACCAGCGCGATCAGCACCACGACGACGGCCAGCATCATCTCCGGCATGAAGCGCTGATAGCCGTAGCGGATGCCGAGATCGCCGAGCCCGCCACCTCCGACGGCGCCGACCATGGCGGAATAGCCGAGCAGGCTGACCACCGCGAGCGTCAGCGCCAGCAGAAGACCCGGCAACGCTTCGGGGATCAGCACCTTGAGCACGATCTGGATCGGCGAGGCCCCGAACGAGGACGCCGTTTCAATGAGGCCGCCATCGACCTCGCGGATCGCGGCCTCGACCAGGCGCGCGATGAACGGCGCCGATGCGATCGTCAACGGCACGATCGCGGCCGTCGATCCGATCGAGGTGCCGGCAACGAGGCGCGTGAACGGGATGATGGCCACGACCAGGATGATGAAGGGCGTGGACCGCGTCGCATTGACGACGATGCCGAGCACGCGATTGACGACGGGTGCCGAGAACAGCTCCCCTTTCCGGCTGGTCGCGAGAAAGACGCCGAGCGGCAGGCCGATGACGGTGCCGATCAGCGCCGCGAGCCCGACCATGTACAGGCTCTCGCCGGTGGCCTGGATGATCAGGTTGATGAGTTCAGGCGACATAGCCGAGACGCTCCGCGGGGAATTGATATTGTGAGAGCCAGGCCAGCGTCCGCGTCATCGCGTCGTCGCTGCAAGAAGTGCCGAGCGGAATACCCAACGTCAGCGAGCCCACATGCTGGCCGCCGATCTCGTCGATGCGGGCCGACAGCAGCGAGACGTCGAGGCCGAGCTCGCGCGCGAGACGCGCCACCAGCGTGTCGCCGGCTCCTGCCCCACGCACCTGGATGCGGATCACGGCCTGTCCACCCGCAGGCAGCTCCGAAACGATCCGGCTCGCCAGCGACACCGGCAAGCTGTCGCCGATGACTTCAGCCAGGAATGATTGCGTGATCGGATGTTCGGGATGGGTGAAGATATCCGCGACGTGGCCGCTCTCGACGACGTGGCCGGCGTCGAGCACCACGACGTCCCTGGCGAGCTGACGCACCACGGACATTTCATGGGTGATCAGCACGATGGTCACCCCGAGCTCGCGATTGATGTTGGCGAGCAGATCGAGGATCGCCCGCGTGGTCTGCGGATCGAGCGCCGAGGTCGCCTCGTCCGACAGCAGCACGTTCGGCCGCGTTGCCAAGGCCCGCGCGATGCCGACGCGCTGCTTCTGGCCGCCGGAGAGTTCTGACGGGTAGCGGTCGTGCTTGTCGGCGATGCCCACCAGCGCAAGCAACTCGGCCACGCGTGCGATGATGTCGGCCTTGGCCCAGCCGGCGATCTCCAGCGGCAGCGCGATGTTGGCGGCTGCGGTGCGCGATGACAGCAGATTGAAGTGCTGGAAGATCATGCCGATCGAGCGCTGCGCCAGCCGCAAATCGCGGCCCGCAAGCACCGAGATGTCACGGCCGTCAACGACGACGCGGCCGGTGGTCGGCCTCTCCAGTCCGTTGATGAGCCGGACCAGGCTCGATTTGCCGGCGCCAGAGCGGCCGATGACGCCTGTGATCGAGCCGCGTGGGATCGCGAAATCGATATTTTGCAGAGCATCGACGCCGGGCTTGCCGCGATAGGCCGGATAGGTCTTGGAGATGCCCTCGAAACGGACCATCGCGTCAGGCGCAGTCGCGGCAGGTGAGACCGCGTCACGTGAGATCGCGTCAAGCTCTTCGATCGGCCGTCCGATCGCGAGCGATGGGTGGGCGTTCATGGAGGCGCCTTCATGCACAATTGTTCCGCTTGCCTCTGGGGCATCCGGGAACCGGGTCGCATCAAGCGACCGAGAATGAAACCGCGATGAGGGCTCGCGTGGAGCGCGCTGCACCGCAGCACGCACCATCGCCCTTTCAGGTCGCTCTTGCAATGTCACATATTTGCGGGGAATTGGACGAAGTTTTCCAAATCCCGCCCCACCGAAGAAAATTCATCTGCCGGGGGACTCCGGCCTGGCTCAATGGACCTGCAACCAGGGCAGGACGATCAGCAGGAGCCCCGCGAAATAGAGAACTCCGAAGATCAGCCCAAAACCCCAGAACTGGCCTTTCCCGATATAGCCGCTGCCGAAATACATCGGCGCCGGTCCCGTCGCGTAAGGCGAGATCACGCCCATCAGACCGAGCGAATACATGCAGAGCATGGCGAGCGTCGTGACCGGCAGGTCAGGGATTCCGGATCCGACCGCGAGCACCACCGGCAGCACCGCGGCGGCATGCGAGGTGATGCTCGAGAAGAAATAGTGGATCCAGAAGAACAGCGCGACCAACAGCAGCATCGCAGTCAACGGCGACAGCCCGGCGAGCGGCTTTGCGTATTCGGTGGCGAACCATTTGATGAAGCCGATCTCGTTGAGGCCCGAGGCCAGCGTCAGCAGCGAGGTGAAATAGAAGAACACCTCCCAGGCACTCTTCTCGCTGACGATATCGGCAAATTCGATCACGCCGGTCACCAGCATCAGCGAGATCACGATGAACACGACGGTGGTCGCGTTGACGAAGTTCGAGCCGAGCACGGGCACGCGAATGTCCGGGCTCGAGCCCGCGATCCACAGGAACATCGCGAGAATGATCAGCGCCAGCATGATCCACTCGTTTCGCGACATCGGGCCCATCTCCGCGAGCTCCCTTCCCGCCCATTCGGAAATTTCCGGGCTGCGCTTCACCTCGGGACGGCAGACCACGTAGCTGAGCAGTGGGACGAGCACCATCAGGAGGATGCCGAGCGGCGCAAAGCCGATGAACCACTGCGCCCAGCTCACCTCGACCCCGACGGTCTTCTTGGCGATGGCCAGCGCCGCCGCATTGGGCGCGAGCGCGGTGAAGAACAACGAGCTGGTAACGGCGGTGGACGCGAATGCGGTCCACATCACGTAGGTGCCGATCCTGCCGGCGGTCGGTCCCGGCTCGGAGCCGTAGATGCGCGGGATGTTGCTGATGATGGGATAGACGATGCCGCCGCTGCGCGCGGTGTTCGACGGCGTCGCTGGCGCCAGCAGGAAGTCCGACATCGCCACCGCGTAGCCGAGGCCGAGCGTGTTGCGGCCAAGCTTTTGCACCAGCACGAGCGCAATGCGCCGGCCAAGGTGACTCTTGCGATAGCCGATCGAGAACACGAAGGCGCCGACGATCAGCCAGACTGTGCTTTCGGCAAAGCCAGCGAGCATCCAGCGCAGCGATTTTGTCGGATCGGGATCGATATAGCCACTGACGCCTGCGACCGTCAGCCCGATCAGGCCGACCGCGCCGACCGGCATCGATTCCAGGATCAGCCCGGTGATGACGGCCGCGAAGACGGCAAAATAGTGCCATTGATTGACGTTGAGCCCCGCCGGCACCGGCCACAGATAGATCACCAGCCACACCGCGATCGGCGCGATCAGCTTCCAGCGAAACCCTTTCGCCTCAGGCGCCTGCGAGCTAGCGGTCATGGGCCCTCCCCCTCGATTGTCATTGTAGTCTGCCGGCCCGTTGATCGGGCCGCTTTTGTCCCAGCGCGGCGTATACGGATTGTCCGCGGCGCGATCAATGCCCTGGCCGGCGTCCTGCCTTCCCGGCACTGATTTTCCTCGTGCTCACAAATGCCCGGTGCGGTGGTGCTCGGGCTCGCTGCCGCGGACCGGAAACCGGACCGTGGTCCCGATGGTGATCCAGTTGCCGCTTTCGCCGGTGATGTTGCGGCCGTAGATCACGTCGACGGAGAATATCTCGTTCGGCCGGTAGCGGACGCCGGTCTGGAAACGCGGCTGGACGACGCTTGCGATCTCGGAGGCGCCAGCTTGTCCGTAAGCCTCGATCGTCCATTGCAACGTGTCGGTGAATTTCCAATCGAAGCCGACGCCGTAGGTCAGGTAATGACGATCGACCGTGCGATCCCACAGCCAGCCGCCATTGACGTTGATGCGCATGGTCTCCGACAGGCGGAAGGTCGCGGGGATGACGACAAAGGCGGACATGGCATCGCCGCTCGCCGCGTCGAATGATCCGCCGCCATACGCTGACAAGCCCCACCGGCCTATTCCGGTCGGGACGAAGTTCGTCTTGGCTTTTGGAGCGACCGTCGTGCTCCAGTCGCCATCGCTCCGGGCCCGGATGGTCTGCAGGCTCAGCTCGATCGGCCTGAAGGGATCGACGACACAGGAGGGATTGGCGACCGCCGAAAAATCCGTGTTGGAAGCAGTCGACATCCAGCTTTCCACTTTGCAGGAGCCGACCTCGGAAATGTCGGCGGCATCGACTGCATAGGCGCCATTCGCGGCGCGCGCATCCTGCGCCGCGAATGCGCTAAAAGCCGCGATTGCGGCGGCTATTCCGGTTCTCGCAGCCCAGCCCATGGTGCGATGTTAGCAGGGTCTTCGTCTCGACAACGCCCGGATTCTGGGACTATCTTTGCCCCATGAGCGATCATCATCATCACCACGATCACGACCATTCCGAGCTGTCGGAGACCGAGCTGCGCGTGCGCGCGCTCGAAACCATCCTGACCGAAAAAGGCTATGTCGAGCCGGCAGCGCTCGACGCCATCATCCAGGCCTATGAGACCAGGATCGGTCCGCATAATGGCGCGCGCGTCGTCGCCAAGGCCTGGAGCGATCCGGCGTTCAAGACGGCGCTGCTGGAGGACGGCTCGCAGGCGATCGGCACGCTCGGCCATGTCAGCCGCGTCGGCGACCATCTCGTCGTGGTCGAGAACACGCCGCAGCGTCACAACATGGTCGTGTGCACGCTGTGCTCCTGCTACCCCTGGGAAATGCTGGGGCTGCCGCCGGTCTGGTACAAGGCCGCGCCCTACCGCTCTCGCGCGGTCAAGGACCCGCGCGGCGTGCTCGCCGATTTCGACGTCACGCTGCCGAAGGACATGGAAATTCGAGTATGGGACTCCACCGCCGAAACACGCTTCCTGGTGTTGCCGATGCGCCCCGACGGCACGGACGGCTGGAGCGAGGAACAACTCGCCGAACTCGTCACGCGCGATTCCATGATCGGCACCGGCTTTCCCAAAACGCCGGGAGCGCCGTCATGAACGGCGTGCACGACATGGGCGGCATGGACGGATTCGGCAAGGTCGAGCCCGAACCGAACGAGCCGGTGTTCCATGCGGAATGGGAGTCGCGGGTGCTGGCGATGGTGCGCGCGATGGGCGCGGCCGGTGCCTTCAATATCGACACCTCGCGCTTCTATCGCGAGACGCTGCCGCCGCACGTGTACCTGTCGAGCTCCTATTACAAGAAATGGTTCCTCGGGCTCGAGGCGATGCTGATCGAGAAGGGCTACCTCACAAGGGAGGAGGTCGCCGCCGGCCATGCGATGCAACCCGCAAAGGCGCTCAAGCACGGCAGGCTGGAGCGCGACAATGTCGAGCGCACCATGGTGCGCGGCAAGTTCGCCCGCCCTGCTCCGGCGCCGGAGAGATTTGGGATCGGCGACCGCGTGCGCGCGAAAAACATTCATCCGGCAACGCACACGCGGCTGCCGCGCTACGTGCGCGGCCATGTCGGTGTCGTCGAGCTGAACCACGGCTGTCACGTGTTTCCGGATTCGGCGGCGATGGAGCTCGGCGAGAATCCGCAATGGCTCTACACGGTGGTGTTCGAGGGCCGCGATCTCTGGGGCGCGGACGGTGATCCGACCTTGAAGGTGTCGATCGACGCGTTCGAGCCCTATCTGGACCCGGCGTGATGAGCAGCACGGCCGCGGCCGCAGCAACTGCGGCCATCCCGAGCATTCCCCGCGACGACGACGGCCCAGTGTTCCGCGCCCCCTGGGAGGCGCACGCCTTCGCCATGGCGTTGACGCTGCATGACCGCGGCGTGTTCACTTGGCCCGAATGGGCCGCAGCCCTGGCCTCCGAAATCAAGCGCGCCCAGGTCGCCGGCGATCCTGACACCGGCGAGACCTACTATCTGCACTGGCTCGCCACGCTGGAAGGACTGGTTGCGCGCAAGGGCGTTGCGTCTGCGGAAACGCTGCACCGCTACCGCGATGCCTGGGATCACGCTGCGGATCGCACGCCTCACGGCAAGCCGATCGAGCTAAAGCAGGAAGATTTTGGCTAGCTCGCGCCACACCCGTCATTGCGAGGACTTCGTGTCCCGGACAAGCTGCAACGCCTAAGCGTTGCGGCGCAGAGCCGGGACCCAGATGGCAACACGATAAGCTATGATGGATGGGCCCCGGCTCTGCAGCGCACCGCTGAGGGAGCGCTGCGCTGCGTCCGGGGCACGAGAGGAGGCGAGACGCGCTACCCTCCCGCCATATACTCCCGCCACCCCTTCGCCCGCAGGCTGCATGCAGGGCACTCGCCGCAGCCGTATCCCCAATCATGCTGCGCGCCGCGTTCGCCGAGATAGCAGGTGTGCGACTGCTCGCGGATGAGGTCGACCAGCCCCTCGCCGCCAAGATCGTGCGCGAGCTGCCACGTCGCCGCCTTGTCGATCCACATCAGCGGCGTATGCAGCTCGAACTTGCGGGCCATGCCCAGCGACAACGCGGCCTGCATGGCGCGGATGGTGTCGTCGCGGCAGTCGGGATAGCCGGAATAATCGGTCTCGCACATGCCGCCGACGATGTGGGTGATGCCGCGCCTGTAGGCCAGCGCCGCGGCGAAAGTCAGAAACACCAGATTGCGACCGGGCACGAAGGTGTTGGGCAGGCCGTCGGCACCCATCGCGATCGCGACATCGCGCGTCAGTGCCGTCTCGGACACGTCCGCCAGCGTCGGGATCGACAGCGTGTGGCTCTCGCCGAGTTTTGCGGCCCAATCCGCGCGCAAGCCCTTGATGCCGTCGAACAGCCGGTCGCGGCAGGCCAGCTCGATGGCGTGGCGCTGGCGGTAATCGAACCCCAGCGTTTCCACGCGCGCAAAGCGGTTCAGCGCCCAGGCGAGGCAGGTGGTGGAATCCTGGCCGCCGGAAAACAGCACCAGCGCGGTTTCTGATGAAAATGCGTCGCTCATGGTCCGCGCTTTAGCATTGCGCACCTCGGCCGCCAATCGGTGGAAATCGGCCTGTTCCGCCGCGCTACGCTGGGAACGGCGGCCCGCTTTTGGCATAAGGCTTGAAAGCTAGGAGACTGCCCCGCAATGACCCCTTCCCGCGACATTTCACGCCTGATCGAGATCATGGCGGCGCTGCGCACGCCGGTGACCGGCTGCCCCTGGGACCTCGAGCAGAATTTTGCGACCATCGCGCCCTACACGATCGAGGAAGCCTATGAGGTGGTCGAGGCCATCGGCCGCGGCGATCTCGACGATCTCTGCGAAGAGCTCGGCGACCTCCTGTTGCAGGTGGTGTTCCACGCCCGGATGGCCGAGGAGCAGAACGCATTTGCTTTTGGAGATGTCGTCGAGGCCATCACCCGCAAGATGATCCGGCGCCATCCTCACGTCTTCGTAGACAAGGACGGCAACCTCGCCGCCTCCCACGTCAAGGAAGTCTGGGACCGCATCAAGGACGAGGAGAAGGCCGAGCGCGCCGCACGCCGGCCACCGGAAGAGATTTCGCACAAATCGCTGTTGTCAGGCGTGAAGGCCGGCCAACCGGCGCTGACGCGCGCCATGGAGCTTCAGCGCAAGGCCTCTACTGTAGGCTTCGACTGGAACGACCCGCGCGCGGTGCTGGCAAAAATCCGCGAGGAAGCCGACGAAATCGAGGCCGCCCTCGACCGCAACGACAAGCATGAGATCGCGGAGGAAACCGGCGACCTGATGTTTGCGCTGGTCAACCTCGCCCGCCATGTCGATGCCGACCCGGAGGCCGCGCTGCGCGCGACCAACGCGAAGTTCGAGCGGCGCTTTGCCTATATCGAACGGGCGCTGGAAGCGCAGGGGCGAGCGCTGGAGCAGGCGTCGCTGGAAGAGATGGACGCGCTGTGGAATGCGGCGAAGGCCGAGGAGAAGCCGGCGTCAGAGGGACGCAAGGAAGCCAGCCGCTAAGTCCAATGTCGTGTTTGGGATCGCACATCGTTCGAGATACGACGCGACTGATGCCGCGCACCAAATTGCTTCCTGTGGATAAGGGCCGCGGATCTGCGCGCGCTTGGGGCGCCCTTGTCCGGGCCGACGTGGGAGAAATCACGCCACGCGCGGCACGGCGTCGAACCGGTTCACCACGATGTCCCGCTTGGTCTCGTCCACCCGCACCGTCATGTCGAAGCGGCCGTCGTGCAGCTCCTTCACCAACACCTCGGCATTGCGGTGCAGCCAGCTGATGCCGGCGCCATCGGCCGCGTCGATCGAAAGGTCGAGCGTGGTGCGTTTTGAGGCGAGCCGTTCCTCGATCGCGGCGAGCAGTGCGTCGACGCCCTCGCCTGACACGGCCGAGACCAGCATCGCCGGGTGGTCTTCCGGTCTGCGCACAGCGATGTTCAAAAGCTCTTCGCGCTGCTCGGCGTCGTAGCGGTCGATCTTGTTCCAGACTTCAATGATGCGGCCTGAGTCATCCGGATTGATGCCAAGCTGGCGCAGCACGGCGTCGACGTCGCTCTGCTGCGCCTCGGCGTCGTCGTGCGAGATGTCACGCACATGCAGGATGACGTCGGCCTCCAGCACCTCTTCCAGCGTGGCGCGGAAGGCCGCGACGAGCTGCGTCGGCAGATTGGAGATGAAGCCGACGGTATCGGACAGCATCGCCTTGCCGCCGTGCGGCAGGGTGAGCGCGCGCAGGGTCGGGTCGAGCGTGGCGAACAGCATGTCGGCCGCCTGCACATCGGCGCGGGTCAGGCGGTTGAACAGCGTCGACTTGCCGGCATTGGTGTAGCCGACCAGCGCGACCACGCGATACGGCACGCGCTGGCGTCCTGCACGATGCAGACGCCGCGTCGCCTGCACCTTCTTCAGGTCGCCCTCGAGCTTGGAGATGCGCTCCTGGATCAGGCGGCGGTCAGCTTCGATCTGCGTCTCGCCGGGACCGCCCATGAATCCAAAGCCGCCGCGCTGGCGCTCGAGATGGGTCCAGGAGCGGACGAGACGCGAGCGCTGGTAGTTGAGATGCGCGAGCTCGACCTGGAGCGAACCTTCCTTGGTCTTGGCGCGGCGGCCGAAGATCTCCAGAATGAGGCCCGTGCGGTCGAGCACCTTGGCCTGCAATTCCTTCTCGAGATTGCGCTGCTGGATCGGCGCCAGCGCGCAATCCATCACCACGAGCTCGACATCAAGGCTCTTGATCAGCCCGGCCATCTCCTCGACCTTGCCCTTGCCGATGTAAGTCGCGGGCCTGATCTGGTTGACCGGCGTGATGATGGCGTCGGCAACGACGAGATCGATCGCGCGCGCGAGGCCGGCGGCTTCATCGAGCCGGGCCTGGGCGTCACGCAGGATATGGCTTTCCGATTGCGCTTCGGCACTACCCGCGCGCACTCGCAAGTAGGGGCCGATGACAAGCACCCGCCCCGTTTGCTTGGCCCCTGCCGACCGCGGACGGTCGGCATCCCCGTCGAAATTCCGGGGTTCCAATCAGATCACTCTCAAGCCGGCTCCTCGCCGCCTTCGAACAACTGGATCGGAGCGCCCGGCATGATGGTCGAGATCGCGTGCTTGTAGACGAGCTGCGAGTGACCGTCGCGCCGAAGCAGCAAACAGAAATTGTCGAACCAGGTCACGATGCCCTGGAGCTTCACTCCGTTGACCAGAAAGATCGTCAGTGGCGTTTTCGTTTTGCGAACGTGATTAAGGAAGGTGTCCTGCAGGTTTTGTGCGCGGTCTGCCGCCATTGTTTTTTTCTCGCTTTGAGTTTCTTTTTATTGCGCCGGTTGTTATTGCGCCGGTTGCGGCCCTCTTTCTGAAATTCGGCGCCTCTCCCGGTTGCCGTCCCTCATGAGATCCCCCTCGGAAGGAACAGCGGTGCGATTAGAGGACAGGTGGGCTTATTAGGCAAGCCGCTTCACGCGCCAGCCCACGCCGTATGGCCCCGAAAAACTACGGAAATCGATGATTTTCCTCGCCTATCTCCGCCACGTTCTGGCGTCAGCCGACACCGAGCGCCTTCAATTTCCGGTGCAACGCCGAGCGTTCCATGCCGACAAACTCGGCCGTGCGAGAAATATTTCCTGAAAAACGGCTGATCTGTGCAATCAAATAGTCGCGTTCGAACACTTCGCGCGCTTCGCGCAGCGGCAGGCCCATGATGTGCTCGCCATTGTTGCTGGTCGGCATCGCCGGAACCATGGAGCCGACGTCCTGCGGCAGCATGTCGGCGGTGATGATGACCTCCGGGCCGCCCCCGGCCAGAATCATGACTCTCTCAACGTTGTTGCGGAGCTGACGCACATTGCCGGGCCAGACATGCGACTGCAGCACCGCCATCGCGTCCTGCCCGATCTGGCGCTTGGGCAGGCCGCTGCCCGCCGAAATCTGCTCCATGAAATAGTCGATCAACTCCGGAATGTCCTCACGCCGCTCCGACAGCGCGGGCACGCGGATCGGCACCACCGAGAGCCGATGATAGAGGTCCTCGCGGAAATGGCCGCCCGCGATCTCCTCTTCCAGATTGCGCGCGGTGGAGGAGATGATGCGGACGTCGACCTGCACCTTGCCGTTGCCGCCGACGCGCTGGAACGACTGCTCGACCAGCACGCGCAAGATCTTGTTCTGGGTCTCGCGCGGCATGTCCGCGATCTCGTCGATGAACAGCGTGCCGCCATGGGCCTCTTCGAGCGCGCCGGACTTGCGCGCGTGCTCGCCGTTGGACTGCTCGATGCCGAACAGCTCGTGCTCCATCCGTTCGGGCGTGATCGCGGCGGCGTTGATGACGACGAAGGGGCCTTCGGCACGGCCCGAGGCCGTGTGCAGTGTGCGTGCGGTCAGTTCCTTGCCGGCACCGGCGGGGCCGACGATCAGGATGCGGCTGTTGGCCTTGGCCGCACGCTCGATAGTCTGGCGCAGCTGGTTCATGCTGGGCGAGCGGCCGACGAGCGAGCTTGCACTCGGCGCGAGCTGCTTCAGCTCCTTGACCTCGCGCTTGAGCCGCGAGTTCTCCAGCGCTCTGGTGGCGACCAGGATCAGCCGGTCGGTCTTGAACGGCTTCTCGATGAAATCGTAGGCGCCGCGCTTGATCGCGGCGACCGCGGTCTCGATGTTGCCGTGGCCGGAGATCATCACGACCGGCAGATCGGGGTTGTCCTTCTTGACCTGCTCCAGCAACTGCAAGCCGTCGAGCTTGGAGCCCTGCAGCCAGATGTCGAGAAACACCAGATGCGGCCTGCGGTTGGCGATCTCGGCGAGCGCCGTATCGCTGTCGCGCGCGGTCCGGGTCACGAACCCCTCGTCTTCGAGGATGCCCGCAACGAGATCCCGAATATCGGCCTCATCATCGACAATCAGAATTTCACTTGCCATGGGTCGCGCCTGTTTTCTCAGCTGCCTGTTGAGGCTTCGGTTTTCGTTGAATCATTGGTCTTTTCAGCCGGCTCTTTGGTTTCGGTGCCCGGCTCTTTTGTTTCCAGATCCTTGACGGATTCCGTGACCGTTTCCCTGATGTCCGGCTTGGTCGTTGCCTCGGCCACCGGTTCGGCCCCCTCGCTTTTCGCGGGAGTGCCGGAGACCGCAAAACGCATCCGCATCCAGGCGCCGCGCTGGCCCTCGCGGAAGTCGGAAGCGTCCTTCAGTTCGATGCGCCCGCCATGGTCTTCCAGCACGCGGCCGACGATCGCGAGCCCAAGGCCGGTGCCCTTGGCGCGTGTCGTCACATACGGCTCGAGGAGGCGCGAGCGCGCCACCTTGGGCAGGCCGATGCCGTTGTCGACGACGTCGATCAGCACGTCCTCGCCCTCGCGCGACGCCACGACGTCGATCCGGCCTTTGCCGAGCTCCTCCAGGGGGACCTGCTCGATCGCCTCGGTGGCGTTCTTGACGATGTTGGTGACCGCCTGCGAGATCAGCCGCCGGTCGAACTGGGCGCGCAGCGGGTCTTCCTTGAACTCGGCCTCGATATCGATCTCCGGATGGGCGACCTTCATCAGGAACACCGCCTGCCGCACGGTGTCCACGACGTCCTCGCCCTCCATCACCGGCTTCGGCATCCGCGCAAAGCGCGAGAACTCGTCGACCATGCGGCGGATATCGTCGACCTGGCGCACGATGGTGTCGGTGCACTGTTCGAAGATCTGCTTGTCCTTGCCCTCGGTGATGTCCTTGCCGAATTTGCGGCGGATGCGCTCGGCGGAGAGCTGGATCGGCGTCAGCGGGTTCTTGATCTCGTGGGCGATGCGGCGCGCGACGTCGCCCCAGGCCGAGGTGCGCTGCGCCGAGACCAGATCGGTGATGTCGTCGAGCGTGATGATGTAGCTGTCGTGCGGCTGGCTGGTCTTCTCGGCGCTGACGCGGACCGACAGATTGCGTTCCTGCCCGTCACGCGTAATCGTGATCTGGCCCTGCACCAGGCGCTGGGTCCCTTCCCGCGCCGTCTTCATCATCTCTTCGAGCTCGGGCAGCACGTCGGAGAGCGGATGGCCGAGCGTCTCGGCTTCGGAGTGCCCGATCAGCTTTTCGGCGGAACGGTTGAGGATGCCGACGCTGCCTGAGGTATCGACGCCGATGATGCCGGCGCTTGCGGAGGACAGCACGGCTTCGATGAAGCGGCGGCGGCTGTCGATGAGGTCGCTGGCATTGACGAGCTCGTCGCGCTGGCTGCGCAACTCCTGCGTCATCTTGTTGAAAGTCTCACCCAGCTGGGCGAGGTCGCCTTCCGATTGGTGCACCGGCACTTTCACATGGAGATCGCCGGTCGAGACCGTCTGGGCCGCGTTCATCAACCGCCGGATCGGCGAGACCAGCGAGTTGGCGAAGTTGAGGCCGATGATCACCGAGGCCATGAGGATGGTCAGCGCGATCACCGCGAACATCAGTGCGAAGGCGACCTGGATGCCGAGCCGGCGCGACTCGATCTGGGCGTATTCGGCGACGCTGAGCTCGGTCTGCTTGAGCTGGTTGACGACGTTCGGATCGAGCGGCCGCGCGACGTAGAGGAAGGTGTCGCTGAAGGCACGCAAGCGAACCACCGCGGCGACGAAGCTCGCATCGGGCAGCACCGCGATCTCGGGCTCGGATTCGTTGACGTTGCTGAGGAAGTCCGGCGCCGGCGGCGAATAGGCCAGCCGCATGCCGGTGTCGGCGGATTCGAGGATGTTGGTGTTCTTGTCGATGATCATCGCGCCCGGCAGGTTGCGCGAGGCGGCGCTGGACGTCAGCAGCTCGCGAAACGAGCGGCGATCCTGATCGTAGAGCGGCCGGGCGTGGGCGATGTCGTTGGCCATGCCGAGGATGTCGCCGCGGATCAGCTGCGCATGGTCCTGCATGTAGGCCCGCGCGATCGTCAGCGAGTTCTGGATCACCTCCTTGGTCGGTCCGGAGAACAGGCGGTCGAGGCCGCGCTCGATGGTGACGTTGGCGACGACGGCGACCAGCACCGCCGGCAGCACCGCCACGATCGAGAACAGGCTGACGATCTGGACATGGAGTCGCGCCGCCGCCCTGCCTCGCCGCCGCGCCAGGATCAGCTGCCAGAGCTCGCGGATGATGATGCCGACCAGCAGCAGGATCGTGCCCGCATTGATCAGATAGAACGAGCGGACAACCGCCGGCGTTGGCTCGATTGACGTGAGGCCGGTCAGGACCATGAAGGTCAGGAACGCCGACAGCAGCGCCAGCGCCACGGCGAACGGCGCCAGCCAGCGTCGCGCCGACCAACGCCGGGGCTCTTCCGCTGGGGCCGTGTCAAAGGATGCGGCCGAGGTCTCTGCGCTGGTCATTCCGGCAATGGGTGCTGAAAACGGGATCCGCCGCGGGCGGATACTGATGTATTCGTACCACATTGTTGCCGAATTGCGACAATTCCGCGGCGTCCAGGCCGCAACCGACCGGCGCATCCACAGGCCGCTGTCGCAAGACCTCCTTGCGGGAACGGTTTTCCGGCCCAGCGGCTTAACCGGGCATGGACAAGTTCTATCTCGCAATGATGGTCTCGGCCGTGCTGCTGCTGATTGTGGCCGCTGACCTTCTGGTCAACGGGCCCGGTCTGCAGGTGCCGCCGGCGAATGTCGCCAGCATGATGCCGATGACAGGCCGGCTTGTCAGATAGTGTGTGAGGCCGCGTCCCGCGGTTGAATGACCATTTTCAATGTTCCAGCGGAACATTTCAGTCCAATCAGGACTTCTGCCCACCGCGTCAGCCATAACGGCCAGCGCGATCCGGACAGGCTCAGCTCTCTTTGGTAGGGGGAGCTGAGCCACCGTCCGTTCCCGGAAGGCTAGCCCCCGCTTCGATAAACCTGGATATCGAGATCCCGGATCTTCTTCCGCAGCGTGTTGCGGTTGAGGCCGAGCAGATCGGCGGCGCGGATCTGGTTGCCGCGGGTGGCGGCGAGCGCGGCCGTGAGCAGCGGCACTTCGATCTCCTTGAGGATGCGGTGATAGAGGCCCGGCGGCGGCACGCCGTTCGGGAAGCCCTGGAAGTGCGAGGAGAGATACGCCTCCACCGCGCCGCCGAGATTGTCGACGCCATGCTGGACTGCGGCACCCGGGCTGACCGTGGGTGGCGCCAACTCGCCGTCGATGACGGAGCCGGTGATCACGTCCTGCGGATAGAGCGCCGCGAGGCGCCGCGCCAGGTTTTCGAGCTCGCGCACGTTGCCCGGCCAGCGGTGCTGCTTCATCCGCTCCAGCGCCAGCGTGTCGAGCTTTTTCGGCGGCAGGCCGTCCTTCTCGGCGAGCGCGAAGAAATGGCGGATGAGATCCGGCAGGTCCTCGATGCGCTCGCGCAAGGGCGGCAGCCGCAGCGGCACGACGTTGAGGCGGAAGAACAGATCTTCGCGGAACAGGCCCTGCTGGATCAGGACGCGCAGGTCCTTGTTGGAGGCAGCGACAATGCGCACATCGGTCTTGATCGGGGTGCGGCCGCCGACGGTGGTGTATTCGCCCTGCTGGAGCACGCGCAGCAGGCGGGTCTGCGCCTCCATCGGCATGTCGCCGATCTCGTCGAGGAACAGCGTGCCGCCTTCGGCCTGCTCGAACCGGCCGGAGGCGCGGGTGTTGGCGCCGGTGAAGGCGCCGCGCTCATGGCCGAACAGTTCGGACTCGATGAGGTCGCGCGGGATCGCCGCCATGTTGACCGCGACGAACGGGCCGTTGCGGCGCTTGCCGTAATCATGCAGCGCGCGCGCCACCAGCTCCTTGCCGGTGCCGGACTCGCCCGTGATCATCACGGTGAGGTCGGTCTGCATCAGGCGCGCCAGCACGCGATAGATTTCCTGCATCGCCGGCGAGCGGCCGACCAGCGGGATCGCCTCCATCTCGGCGTCCTCGTTCGGCGTCGAGACCCGTTCCTTCGGCTCGGCCAGCGCACGGCCGACGATGGCGATCAGCTCCTTCAGGTCGAAGGGCTTTGGCAGATATTCATAGGCGCCGCGCTCGGAGGCGCGGATCGCCGTCATGAAGGTGTTCTGTGCGCTCATGACGATAACAGGCAAATTCGGCCGCATCTTCTTGATCCGCGGCAACAGGTCGAACGCGTTCTCGTCGGGCATCACCACGTCGGTGATGACGAGATCGCCCTCTCCCTGGCTGACCCAGCGCCACAGCGTCGCGGCATTGCCGGTGAGCCTGACTTCGTATCCGGCCCGCGACAGGGCCTGATTAAGAACCGTGCGGATGGCGGTGTCGTCATCAGCTACGAGAATGCTACCTGCGGGCATCGTTGATCCTCATTTTGCCCCCTGAGATGCAGACGACGACTTCCCGGCAGAGCCGTCGCGACTGCTGTGATCGGCATGTTTCACCGATGTGGAATACATCGGCATCAGCACGCGGAACGTGGTCTTGCGCGGCTGAGATTCGCATTCGATGATGCCCCCGTGATCGCCGATGATCTTTGCGACCAGCGCGAGGCCGAGGCCCGAGCCGGTCTGCTTGGTGGTCACGAAGGGATCGAACAGGTTGGTCAGGAGATCGTCCGGCACGCCTGGTCCGTTGTCCTTCACGCAAAATTCCAGCGGCAGGGATACACGGGATTTTTGACCGGGGACTGAAAGGCGCACGCCGGGACGAAACGCGGTGGTGAGCTGGATTTCGCCGTCGGGAACGTCAATCAGCGCTTCGGCGGCGTTCTTGACGAGGTTGAGGAACACCTGGATGAGCTGGTCCTGGTTCGCCAGCACCGGCGGCAGCGACGGATCGTAATCCTCGACGAAGCGGATGTTGCGGGCAAAGCCGGATTGGGCCAGCCGTTTGACGTGATCGAGCACCGAATGGATGTTGACGGGACCGCGCACCACGGGACGTTCGTCGCCGAACACCTCCATGCGATCGACCAGCGTCACGATGCGGTCGGCCTCGTCGCAGATCAGCCGCGTCAGCATGCGGTCTTCGGAAGAGGCCTGCTGCTCAAGAAGCTGCGCGGCGCCGCGGATGCCCGAGAGCGGGTTCTTGATCTCGTGGGCCAGCATCGCGGCGAGCGCGATCACCGAGCGCGCGGCGCTGCGATGGGTGAGCTGGCGGTCCATCTTGTCGGCGATGGAGCGCTCTTGCAGCATCACCACGATATGACCGGGCCGTTCCGTGAGCGGAGCAACGTGCAGATCGACCTGGCGGTCTCCGCCCATGCGCGGCGTGCCCAGATCGACCTTGTATTCGTTGACCGCCGCGTTCGACGAGCGCACCTGATCGATCAGCGCCAGCAAAGGACTGCCAAACGGCACCAGCTCTTTCAGCGACTGCCGCTTCAGAAACTGCGTCGAGATATCGAAGAAGGCTTCCGTTGCGATGTTGGCGGCGACGATCTTGCCGTCCGGCCCGATCATGAGCACGGGATTGGGCAAGGCATCCAAAATCGCGTCGTTGTCGGACGGAACAGGCCGACGATGTTCAGCAGCTGAGCTCATGCAGCAGCGCTCCATGCGAAGTCCTCGAAGGCATCTTGCAGTGATTGATGGACGAGCCGGGGATCCTCCGAGGTGAGGATCTTCTGGCGCCAGGATTTCAGCTTCTCGGCCGGCGCACGGCTCACATCGGCCGCGACGTCGAGCGCCCAGCCGAGATGTTTCCGCGCGTGCCGCAGACCAACGCGCAGCCCATAGAGCGCGCAGACGCCTTCATAGAGCGTGCGGACATAATGCAGCTGCGTCTCGAGCGACGGCGTGGCTTCCGCCGCCCCGCCTTTCAGGCGTCGGCCGATCTCACCGGGCAGCCAGGGCTGGCCCTGCGCGCCGCGGCCGATCATCACGGCGTCGGCGCCGGAGGCTTCGAGCGCCGCGAGCGCCTTCTCGAAAGTGGTGATGTCGCCATTGACGACGAGCGGAATGGAGATGGCATCGCGCACGGCGCGGATCGCGTCCCAATCGGCCTCGCCCTTGTAGAACTGGCAGCGGGTGCGGCCGTGCACGGTGACCAGCTTGATGCCTGATGCCTGCGCGCGCCGCGCCAGTTCCGGTGCGTTGCGGGTGCGGTCATCCCAGCCGAGCCGCATCTTCAGCGTCACCGGCACCTTCACCGCCGCGATCGTCGCCTCGATCAGGCTGACGGCATGGTCGAGGTCGCGCATCAGGGCCGAGCCGGACTGGCCGCCGGTGACGTGGTGGGCGGGACAGCCCATGTTGATGTCGATGATGTCGGCGCCTTCGGCTTCGGCAATCCGGGCGCCCTCCGCCATCCAATGCATCTCGCAACCGGCGAGCTGGACCACGTGCGGACCGATCCCGGTGGCTTCGCAGCGCAACCGGGACATCCGATGGCCGTTGGCGAGCTCATCGCTGGCGGTCATTTCGGACACGACCAAACCGGCCCCCAACTCGGCGGCGAGCCGGCGGACGGGCGAGTCAGTCACCCCCGACATCGGTGCCAGGAAGACCGGGGTGGCGACTTCAATATCGCCTATTTTCAACAGCTTAGAGTCTGATACTGCTGAGCCGGTCACAGGAGTTCCGTTCCGTTGGCAGGGGCCTCATCGCGCCTGCCATGACCCATCTTGCGCACAATTCTTGTGCAGTCAAGCGTCATGCCTACAGTTTAGACAGTTCTGCAGAACTTTCAAGTGCAGTGCAGCAAAATGCTGAATCCCACAATCCGGGGAAACCCCTTTTTTTGCGGGCCTGCCGTGCTAGAGGCATGCGGCATCTCCCCACTCCCAACTCTCGTCATCACCAACTGGGTATTTGAGTCCTATGGCGAAATCACAGCGCACCGCAGTCGTTCTCGTCGCGGCCGGACGCGGCCTGCGCGCGGGCGCCGGTGGTCCCAAGCAATATCGCGAGATCGGCGGTGTGCCCGTGATCTATCGCGCCATGGAAGCCTTCAGCCGGCATGCGGACGTGTTTGCGGTGCAGCCGGTGGTGAACCCCGACGACAACGCCATCTTCACCGCGGCGGTCGCAGGGTTAAAGCACGAGGCGCCAACGAATGGCGGGGCCACGCGGCAGGCCTCGGTGCTCGCCGGTCTCGAAGCGCTCGCCAAGCACAAGCCGGACATCGTCCTGATCCACGACGCCGCGCGGCCCTTCGTCTCGGAAGGCGTGATCTCGCGCGCGATCGATGCGGCCAGCCGCACTGGCGCTGCGATCCCCGTTGTTCCCGTCACGGATACCATCAAGGTCACCGGCGAGAACGGCAATGTCGAGGACACGCCGGACCGCGCGCGGTTGCGAATTGCGCAGACGCCGCAGTCCTTTCGTTTTGACGTCATCCTCGAGGCGCATCGTCGCGCGGCCAAGGACGGGCGCAGCGATTTCACCGACGATGCCGCGATTGCCGAATGGGCGGGATTGACGGTCGCAACCTTTGAAGGCGATGTTGCCAATATGAAGCTCACCACCCCCGAGGATTTCGTGCGCGAGGAAGCGCGGCTGGCCAGCCTGCTCGGCGACATCAGGACCGGCACGGGCTACGACGTGCACGCTTTCGGTGACGGCGACCATCTCATGATTTGCGGCGTGCGCGTGCCGCACACCAGAGGCTTCCTCGCCCATTCCGACGGTGATGTCGGCCTGCATGCGCTGGTCGACGCCATCCTCGGCGCGCTCGCCGACGGCGACATCGGCTCGCACTTTCCGCCCAGCGACGCAAAATGGAAGGGCGCCTCCTCGGACCAATTTCTGAAATACGCCATCGAGCGCGTTACCCAGCGCGGCGGCCGCATCGCCAATCTCGAGGTCACGATGATCTGCGAGCGGCCGAAGATCGGCCCGTTGCGCGACACCATGCGCGCGCGTATCGCCGAAATTTCCGGCGTCGACATCTCGCGCGTCGCGGTGAAGGCGACCACCAGCGAGCGACTCGGCTTTACCGGCCGCGAAGAAGGCATCGCGGCCACCGCGAGCGCCACCATCCGCCTGCCCTGGAGCGTGTAAGGTCATGGGCAGCAGCGACGCACGCGCCCTCTCCCGCTCGCTGCTCGATCTATGCCGGATGCGCAAGCTGACGATCGCGACCGCCGAGTCCTGCACCGGCGGCCTGGTCGCCGGCGCACTGACCGACATCCCCGGCTCGTCCGACGTCATCGATCGCGGCTTCGTCACCTATTCCAACGACGCCAAGCGCGCGATGCTGGGGGTCGAGGCGAGTACGCTCACCAATTTCGGCGCCGTCAGCAAGGAGACCGCGACCGCAATGGCGGTCGGTGCGCTGGAACGCGCCGACGTCGATCTCGCGGTCGCCATCACCGGCATTGCCGGCCCCGGCGGCGCCACGCCCGGCAAGCCGATCGGCCTCGTCCATTTCGCCGTCGCCGCGCGCGACGGCCGCATTGTCCACCGCGAGCATCGCTTCGGTGCGATAGGCCGCACCGCAGTGCGCCAGCGCTCGGTGGTCGAGGCGCTGCGCATGCTGATGGACCTCGCCCGCGGCCCAGTTCAAGCCAAGCCGCGCCGTGAAGCCGCGGTAACCCGCCTGCGCCCTCGCGTGACACGCTCGCCGCGCCGGCACGCCGCGAAGCGCAGGACTCCGCGGTCGCCGCGGGGGTGAGACCCCTCACGCAGCCGCGAGCAGCGCACTCGCATGGTCGAGCACGCACTGCTTCACCGCATCGGCTTCAGACGGCTTCGCCTTTGCGCTGACCGTCAATTCCAGGATCGGCGCTGCCGGATTGGCGACGTCGACGACCTTGGAGACGCGGACGGCAGGCTCTGCCTGATCGTCGATGCGGGAGTCGTTGCGCAGCTCCTTCAGGATCCGGTCCGCTAGCGCATTGGCGGCGCCTGCCGGGACCGGAAACGCCACCTTGACCTCGCCGGTGCCTGGATAGGCGCTGTGGTTGACGATGGCTGCGCCCCACACCTGCCCGTTCGGCAACAGGATCTGCGTGTTGTCAGGCGCAACCAGTTCCGTCATGAACAGCGACAGCGACTTCACCTTTCCAGCCTTGCCGGCGACCTCGACGTCATCACCGATGTGGAAGGGCCGGAACAACAGCAGCATCACGCCGGCGGCGAGATTGGAGAGCGTGCCCTGTAACGCGAGACCAATGGCGAGTGATGTCGCGCCCAATACGGCAACGAGGCTCGCGGTCTGGATGCCGAACAGCTGAAGCACGGCGATGCCGACCACAGCCAGCACGCCGTAGCGCGTGACGCTCGAGACGAACAAGGTCACGAGCGGATCGACCCGATGCGCGACGTTGAGGACGCGCGTGACGAAGCGCTGCATCGCGCCGGACAGATACCAGCCCACAGCGAGCAGCAGGATCGCGTAGATCGCATTCAGCCCGTACAGAACCAGCGATGCTTTCAGCGTGTCGAAATTGATGGTCATGAGTTCTCACCCCGGGGGCAATCCGAAGAGAACTCGTGGCGGCGCGAAATGATCCCCTTGCCGCAGAGGGAACACAAATCCCGTAGCGCGGACGGAGAAGCGCAATCCGCGGGCCACGATCCGTTGTGTTGCCCGACGGGCAAAACACACAAACAGCGGGTCAATCGGCTCACCTCAAAATATTCGTCTTTACAGAAATTCTGATTTGTCGCATCGTCCCGCCACCTCATCCCTGTCAGAGGGGCGTATCGCGATCGTCACGAAACGCGGGATGAGTTGTGGTGGACGCAGGCAGCATCGGCGCGTAGGGCCTCGCAGGGCGGGAAACCGTGAGCGAGGGCGTCGCGCACACGACCGGTGCAGTCTGCGTACGGCAAAACCGTGTCGTCCTGACGCCCGGGGTCTGTGTGTCAAGTCTTGTGGTGATGTGGGTTGCCCAACAGGGCACGCGCATCAGCCATCCGCAAGGCGACGGGGGCAATAGTGCATCGCTCCCCGGGGAGAGCTCGGCATAAGCCGTAAAGCCACTGCGCAGGGAAGGCCGGTTGTTTGGCTTCACCTGTATGCCGCTGTGCAGATTCTTGTAGCGCAACCTTCGCACAGTGGACCGTGGGTGCCAGCCGGCACCCGGTCTTCCCTGTGCCCTCCGATACCTGAGGGCCACGGCAAAAAGCAAAGCTCGGGCGAGAAACGTCGCGAGACTGCAAACCTGTGTTTGCTTGTCAAAATGCACGCAAATTTTGTCGAAACCGATCGGGATCGCAAATCTGCATCCGCGACCAAACGTCATCGCTCCCTGCCATCTTGCGCGCGGCTATATTGGCGCAATAATGCTGCTCTACGTTGTGACCGGGAATCAACCCGGCCCAGCCTCCTGGAGGGCGACGAGAGTGTTCGCTCGCGGTACTGCCCTGGCAATCGCCATTGCCGCCTTCGCCGCTATTCATGGCGCGGCCGCACAGACGGCCAACCAGCCGCCGGATTCCATGGCGGCGCGGGTGGAGGCGTGCACGCCCTGTCACGGCAACAAGGGCGAAGGCACCAGCGACGTTTATTTCCCGCGGCTTGCCGGCAAGCCGGCCGGTTATCTCTACAACCAGCTGCTCGCCTTCCGCAGCGGCCGGCGCAAATACCCGCCGATGAACTATCTGCTGGAGTTTCTGCCCGATCCTTATCTGGAGGCAATGGCGGAATATTTTGCCAGCGAGCACCCGCCGCTGCCGCAGCCGGCACCGAGTGAGATCAGCAAGGACGTCCTGGCCCAGGGCGAGATGCTCGCCACCAGCGGCGATGCGGACCGCGGCATTCCGGCCTGCGTGAGCTGCCATGGCTCGGGTCTCACGGGCATGCAGCCGGGTATCCCCGGCCTGCTCGGCTTGCGCGCGGCCTATGTCAGTGCCCAGCTCGGCGCCTGGCGTTACGGCACCCGCACCGCGAAGGCACCCGACTGCATGCAGCTCGTCGCCGGTCATCTGACCGAGGCAGACGTCACCGCCGTCGCGGCCTGGCTCGCGACGCGGCCGGCGCCTGCAAACCCGGTCCCCGTGCCGAAAGGCACCTACGCGCTGCCGTTCGGCTGCGGTAGCCAGCCCAACTGACGAGGCGGATGATGGGCTCGAAATTCTGGACCACGCTGCTCGCTCTCGCCACCTTCACCACGGTCGCGCAGGCGCAGGACAAGAGCACCGATGTCATTGCACGGGGCGAGTATCTTGCCCGCGCCGGCGACTGCACCGCCTGCCATACTGCGCCGGAAGGCCGCCTGTTCGCCGGCGGCCACGCCATGCCGACCCCGTTCGGCACCATCTACACCTCCAATATTACGCCGGACGCGGATACCGGTATCGGCAAGTGGAGCGCCGACGACTTCTACAAGACCATGCACAATGGCCGTTTCCCGGATGGCGGGCTGATCTATCCGGCGATGCCGTTCGCCTCCTACACCAAGGTCACGCGTGCCGACAGCGACGCGATCTTCGCCTATCTGCGTTCGATCGCGCCGGTGAACCAGAAGAACAAGCCGCACGAGCTGCGCTTCCCCTACGACAACCGCCAGCTCATTCTCGGGTGGCGTACGCTGTACTTCCGCGAGGGCGAGTTCAAGCCCAATGCGACCAAGTCGGTGGAATGGAATCGCGGCGCCTATCTGGTCGAGGGTCTCGGTCATTGCGCCATGTGCCATTCGCCGATCAATGCGCTCGGCGGCACCTCGCAAGCGGACACCTTCAAGGGCGGCTTGATCCCGATGCAGAACTGGTACGCGCCGTCTCTCACCAACAATCGCGAGGCGGGGCTCGGCGATTGGAGCATCAAGGACATCACCGATCTGCTCCAGACCGGTGTCTCCATGCGGGGCGTGGTCTACGGCCCGATGGCCGAGGTCGTGCATAACAGCCTGCAATACCTCAACGACGAGGACACCAGGGCAATGGCGGTGTACCTCAAGAGCATCGCGGAGCCCTCGCCTCCGCCGGCCGCGAGTTCGGCACTGCCGACCACCGAGAGCAGCCTCTTGGTCAGCCTCGGCAAGACCGTCTACGACAAGAACTGCGCGAGGTGTCATGGCGCGCAGGGCGAAGGCAAGCCGCCGCATTGGCCGCCGCTCGCCAATAACCAGTCGATCGAGATGCAGTCGGCGGTCAATCCGATCCGCATGGTGCTCAATGGCGGCTATCCGCCGGGCACCAAGGGCAATCCGATGCCCTACGGTATGCCGCCCTTCGCCGGCCTCCTCTCCGACAACGAGGTCGCCGCCGTCGTCTCCTACATCCGCACCGCCTGGGGCAATCGCGGCACGCCGGTCTCGGCGCGCGAGGCCAACGAGCTGCGCTCGGCACCGCTGAACTGAGGGCCGCCATGTTCAATTCCGATCCGCCGACCAGCCCAGCCGCCGCCGAACAGGCCATCGAGGAGGTCGTTGCCCAGGGACCATCGGGTGCGATCGTGATCGCCGGCATCGCCACGGCCTGCGTGGTCGCGATGTGGCTCGCCTTCTATCTGTTCGTCTTCCTGCCGCGCGGGTCGCTGCAATGAGCACAGAGCAAACCCACAGCAGCGGCAGCGCCAGCGCCGAGGTCGCGGCCCGCGTCGAGCGGCGCTGGGCCATCGTCGCCGTGATCATCATCGTGATGATGGCGCTGCTGGCGGCGTTCGCCGGCATCCATCGCGCAACCATGCCGCAGCCGCGCGTCGAGACCACCGATCCGTCGCGGCTGCACCTCTCAGGCGAATTCGTCGAGAGCAATCTCGGCAGCGTGCTCGAGGCGAACGGCAATGTCACCGTGCGCGCGATCGGGCAGCAATATTCATTCACGCCGGCCTGCATCGTGGTGCCCGTGGACACGCCGATCACGCTGCGCGCCACCAGCGCCGACGTCGTCCACGGCATTCTGATCCAGGGCACCAACGTCAACACCATGCTGGTGCCGGGCTACATCTCCGAGCAGCTCATGCGCTTTACCAAGGCCGGCGACTATCTGATGCCCTGCCAGGAATTTTGCTCCTTCGGCCACGAGGGCATGTGGGGCAAGGTCAAGGTGATCGAGAAGACCGAATTCGCTGATCGCGCGAAGGGTGGCGGGAGGCTGAGCTGTGTTGGTCAATAGAAAGCTCATCCTCGCCCATTTCTGGCTGGCCTTCGCCGTGTTCGGCATCGCGCTGACGCTCGGCGCCTGGCAGATGTTCATCCGCAGCCCGATCGGCACATGGCTGTCCAATCCCGAGCTCTATTACCGTTCGCTCACCGCGCACGGCACGGTGATGGGCTACGTCTTCCCGACCCTGGTCGCGATGGGTTTTGGCTATGCCATCAGCGAGTCCGCGCTGGAGCAGCGGCTGGTCGGCGTCCGCTGGGCCTGGGCCGGGTTCTGGCTGATCGTGGTCGGCGCGATCATGGCGATGGTCCCGGTCGGGCTTGGGCGCGCCTCCGTGCTCTACACGTTCTATCCGCCGCTGATCGGCAACGTCTTCTACTACCTCGGCGTTGTGCTGGTCGTGGTCGGCTCGTGGTTCTGGGTCGCGCTGATGTCGATCAATCTGCGCGTCTGGCGGAAGGCCCATCCCGGCGCGCCGGTGCCGCTGGCGATGTTCGCCAATGTCGCGGGCTCTTACTTGTGGGCCTGGACTGCGGTCGGCGCCGCGCTCGAGCTATTGCTCCAGATCATTCCGGTCGCGGCCGGGCTGAAGGCCACCATCGACGCCGGCCTTGCCCGCGTGTTCTTCTCCTGGACGCTGCACGCCATCGTCTATTTCTGGCTGATGCCGACCTACATCGCCTATTACACCATCGTGCCGCGCGCGATCGGCGGCCGGGTCTATTCCGACAGCATGGCGCGGATCTCCTTCATCCTGTTCCTGGTGGTCGCGATGCCGATCGGCATGCACCACACCTTCGCCGATCCGCAGGTCGGCGCCGGCTTCAAGTTCATCCATTCCGCCTTCACCGCGCTGGTGGCGCTTCCGACGCTGCTGACCGTGTTCACCATCTGCGCGTCGGTCGAGATCGCCGCGCGCCTGCGCGGCGGCCGCGGCATGTTCGGCTGGATCAGGGCCCTGCCGTGGGACAACCCGATGATGCTGGCGCTCGCCTTCTCCTTCATCATGCTCGGCTTCGGCGGTGCCGGCGGCCTCATCAACATGAGCTACCAGCTCGATGCGTCAATCCACAACACGCAGTGGATCACCGGCCATTTCCACCTGATCTTCGGCGGCGCCATCGTGATCATGTATTTTGCGATCGCCTATGATCTGTGGCCGCATCTGACCGGGCGAGAGCTGATCGACGTTCGCCTGATCCGCACCCAGCTATGGCTGTGGTTCATCGGCATGATCGTCACGACTTTCCCCTGGCACTGGGTCGGTATCTTGGGCATGCCGCGCCGCATGGCCTATTTCGACTTCGGCGATCCCGCGATCGCGCCGCAGGCGCTCTCGGTCACCCTCTCCGTGATTGGCGGCTTCATCCTGCTGGCGTCTGGCATCCTGTGCCTGGTCATTCTGGCCCGCGGCATGCGTGCGCCGCAGGTCGATGCCGGTCCATATCGCTTTGCGCTGGCCGTGCACCAGTCCACGACGGTCCCGGTCGCGCTCAACACGCACGCGCTGTGGGTGGCGCTGATGATCGTGCTCACCCTGACCAATTACGGGTACCCGATCCTGACGCTGGCGCTGACCGAAGGCACGTCGGTGCCGGCCGTCTATGTGGGAGCGCAGTGATGGGTGCGCGCGACCTCTTCACGTTCCGCAATCGCCACTTCACGACAGGCGTCGGCATCGTCGCCGGCATGCTGATCGTGACTGTTGTCACCGGCTTTATCGTGCTGCCCTTCGCGCAGCCCTGGGTTCAGTTCGCCAACGTCTGGGACGCGATCTGCAGCGCCGCCGGCGTACCGCAGCGCGCCGCCAGCGTGATGACGCCGGAGCAGACCAAGCGGTTGTCGGAGGTCGTGCTGACCTCGCGCACGCTGTCACGGCCGAGCCAGGAAGCGATCGGCCACGGCGCCACGCTGGCGCAGCGCTGCGCGATCTGTCATGGCCCAACCGGTATCAGCCGTGCGGACTCGCCCAATCTCGCCGGCCAGTATGCCGCCGTGATCTACAAGGAGCTGCATGATTTCCGCTCCGGCGCGCGCACCAATGCCGTGATGTCGCCGTTCGCCGTCAACCTGACCGACCAGGAGATCGCCGATCTCTCGAACTATTACGCCTATCTGCCGCGGCTGCCGGCCTATCACCCGACTCCGCAGCTCCCAAAACCCAGCATCGTCATCTACGGCGCGCCGATGCGCGGCATCGCGCCCTGCGGCGCCTGCCATGGCAGCCTCGACAACAAGACCGGCAGCCCGTGGCTGGAAGGCCAGTCCGAGGCCTATCTGAAGGTGCAGCTCCAGGCCTTCGCTTCCGGCGAGCGCCGCAACGACATCAGCCAGCAGATGCGCAACATTGCGCGTGCGGTGACGCCGCAGGAGATCGAGCAGGCCGCCGCGTATTACGCCTCGCAGCCGCCGGATGTGGTGAAGGCGGTGGATTGAAGCGAGGAGTTCGTGCCCCCGCCGGAGATCCTACGACGATGCCAGCTTCCGCCGTCCGTAGATCGCGTCCGCACGCTTCTCGAACGCGAGGGAGAACCGCGCGAACGCGGCGTCGAACATCGAGCCCATCAGCAGCGCCAGCATGCGGCTCCTGAATTCGTAGGCGAGGAAGAAACCGACATCGCAGACGCCCTCACCTTTGGGCTCGAACGTCCAGCGGTTTTCCAGATTGCTGAAAGGACCTTGCAGATATTCGACCAGGATCTTCAAATTGGCGCGGTCGAGCGTCACGCGGCTGGTGAAGGTCTCCTTGACCAGCTTGAACGACACCGTCATGTCGGCGACCAGCACCTCGGTGCCGTCGGGTTTCGCCATGCGCTGACGGACCTTCAGCGCGCTGCACAGCGGCACGAATTCCGGGTAGCGCTCGACGTCGGCGACCAGATCAAACATCTCGGACGCGCTGTGATCGACACGGCGCTTGCTCGAAAATTTGGGCATGGCGGTTCAGCGGGCGCTTGCTGCCCGCGCGGCCTTCAGTTTCGTAAAATCCTCGCCGGCATGATGCGACGAACGGGTGAGCGGGCTCGCCGAGACCATCAGGAAGCCCTTGGTGTAGGCGACCTTCTCGTAGGACGAAAACTCGTCCGGCGACACGTAGCGCATCACGGCGTGATGCTTGCGGGTCGGCTGGAGATATTGCCCGATGGTCAGGAAATCGACGTCGGCGGAACGCAGATCGTCCATCACCTGCTGCACCTCGTGGCGCTCTTCCCCGAGGCCGACCATGATGCCGGACTTGGTGAAGATGGTGGGATCGAGCTCCTTGACCCGCTGCAGCAGCCGGATCGAATGGAAATAGCGCGCGCCGGGCCGTACCGTGAGATAGCACGACGGCACGGTCTCGAGATTGTGGTTGAACACGTCGGGCTTCGCCGCGACGACGACCTCCAGCGCCCCCTCCTTGCGCAGGAAATCGGGTGTCAGGATCTCGATCGTGGTCGAGGGGCACGCGGCGCGGATCGCGCGGATGGTCTGGGCAAAATGCTCGGCGCCGCCATCAGTGAGATCGTCGCGGTCGACGGAGGTGATGACGACATGGGCAAGGCCGAGCTTGGCCACGGCCTCGCCGACGTTCTGCGGCTCGGTCGCGTCGAGCGCGTTCGGCATGCCGGTCTTGACGTTGCAGAACGCGCACGCGCGGGTGCAGGTGTCACCCATGATCATGAAGGTCGCGTGCTTCTTGTCCCAGCACTCGCCGATATTCGGGCAGCCCGCTTCCTCGCACACCGTATGCAGGCCGTTGGCGCGCACGATGTTGCGGGTGTCGGCATAGCCACGGGTATTGGGCGCGCGCACGCGGATCCAGTCCGGCTTCGGCGGCGAAGCGGAATCGGGCCGGTTCACCTTTTCGGGGTGACGCGGGCGCAGCGGGTTCGAGATGGTATCGACAATAACGACCATGGGGTGTCCGGTCTGTTCAGGTCCTACCTAGTCGGTCTCGCCGGGCATCGCAACCCGGCTCGCCCTGCTTCAGGGAACATGGCAGATATGGGCATTATCCTGCTCTGTTCTCAGGCGATTTTCACCTCGAATGGCTCCAACCTCGAAAGCCTCTACACCGCGGCTCGGCAAGCCGCTGAAGCGCGCCTTCTTCGGCCGCAGCGTCCGCGAGGTCGCGCACGACCTGATCGGTGCGACCATGCTGGTCGACGGCGTCGGCGGGATCATCGTCGAGGTCGAGGCCTATCATCATACCGAGCCGGCGGCGCATTCCTACAACGGACCGACGCCGCGGAACCAGGTGATGTTCGGCCCACCCGGTTTTGCCTATGTCTACCGCTCCTACGGCATCCATTGGTGCGTGAACTTCGTCTGCGAGAACGAAGGCTCGGCCGCTGCCGTGCTGATCCGCGCGCTGGAGCCCACGCACGGCTTGGCAACGATGCGCCGCCGCCGCCATGCGGTCGATGTGCACGCGCTGTGCTCGGGCCCGGGCAAGCTGACCGAAGCGCTCGGCATCACCATCGCGCACAACGCCCTGCCGCTGGACCGTCCCCCGATCGCGTTGCATGCGCGGACGGAGGATTTGGAAGTGGTGGCCGGAATCCGGATCGGCATCACCAAGGCCGTCGAGCTGCCCTGGCGCTATGGCGTCAGGGGATCGAAGTTTCTGAGCAAGCCGTTCCCGAAATAGGGCTACGAGGCCAGCTTCAGCCGCTCCAGCGCCTCCAGCAGCTTGGCCCTGCGAGCGAGCGCGGCCTCACGCTTCTCGCGCTCTTCCTCGACGACTTCCTCGGCCGCGTTGGCGACGAACTTCTCGTTGGCCAGCTTGGACTCGGCGCGCTTGATGTCGGCGTCGGCTTTCGCGATCTCCTTGTCGAGGCGCGTACGCTCGGCGGCGACGTCGATCACGCCCTTGAGCGGCAGCGCGGCCACCTCGCCGCGCACCAGCAGCTGAACCGCGCCGTCGGGCGCGTGGTCGGCGAAGGAGATGTCGGACAGCCGCGCCATGCGCTTGATGACGTCGCTCCAGCGAGGCGCGCGATCCATCGTCTCGGTCGAGGCGCCTGCGAGCACCAGTGCCGTCAGAGTCGCCGGCGCGATGTTCATCTCGGCGCGCACCGAACGGATCTGGGTGACGAGGTCGATCACCCAGCCGATCTCGGCCTCGGCCGCGGGATCGGTGAAGTCGGCATGGTCGAAGATCGGCAGCACCCAGGCCGGAGAGACGAGCGCATCGGTCGGCCCCGTCGTTGCCGCAAGCATCGCAAGCTGCTCCGGCGTCGGCGCGGACGGCTTCAGCGGCCATGGTGCCAGCGCGAGCAGACCGTCGCGCTTGGCCGTCACCTCCCACAACTCCTCGGTGATGAAGGGCATGAAGGGGTGCAGCAGTTTCAGGATCTCGTCGCGCGCCCATGCCACCATGGCGCGGGTCTCGGCCTTGGCAGGGCTGTCGGGACCGAGCAGCACGGGTTTTGCGAGCTCGACATACCAGTCGCAATAGACGTTCCAGACGAAGCGGTAGATGCTGCCTGCGGCATCGTTGAAGCGATAGGCCTCGATCGCCTCGGTCACCTCGCGCGTGGTGTGCGCGCTCTCATGCGCGATCCAGCGGTTCAGCGTCTCCTTGACCTTCGCCGGTTCGAAACCCTCGGGCACGGCGCAGTGGTTCATCTCCGCGAAGCGGGACGCATTCCAGAGCTTTGTCGCGAAATTGCGGTAGCCCTCGACACGGCTGGTGGCGAGCTTGATGTCGCGTCCCTGCGCGGCCATCGCGGCCAGCGTGAAGCGAAGCGCGTCCGCGCCATATTCGTCGATCAAATTGAGCGGATCGATGACGTTGCCCTTCGACTTCGACATCTTGGCGCCCTTCTCATCGCGGACGAGGGCGTGGATGTAGATCGTCGAGAACGGCACCTCCTTCATGAAGTGCAGGCCCATCATCATCATGCGGGCGACCCAGAAGAAGATGATGTCGAAGCCGGTCACCAGCACGTTGGTGGGATAGTAGCGCTGTACTTCCGGCGCGTCTTCGGGCCAGCCGAGCGTCGAGAACGGCCACAGCGCCGAGGAGAACCAGGTGTCGAGCACGTCCTCGTCGCGCGTGATGAAGCCGTCCCGCTTGTTGCGGTCGAGCGCCATCTCGCGGCCCTGCTCGACCGTGATGACTTCCTGCTCGACGTAATAGCCCAGCGCGTGGCTGACGGCCTCTTCCTCGGTCTCGGCGACAAACACCTTGCCGTCAGGGCCGTACCAGGCCGGGATCTGATGGCCCCACCACAACTGGCGCGAGATGCACCAGGGCTGGATGTTCTCCATCCATTCGAAATAGGTCTTTTCCCAGTTCTTCGGCACGAAGGTGGTTTCGCCCGAACGCACCGCCGCCATCGCGGGTTTTGCGAGTGTCTTGGCGTCGACGTACCATTGGTCGGTCAGGTACGGCTCGATCACGGTGCCGGAGCGATCGCCATGCGGCACCATGTTGGTGTGCGGCTCGATCCGCTCGACGAAGCCGAACGAGTCCAGCCGCTCGACGATGCGCTTGCGCGCAGCGAAGCGATCGACCTTGTGAAACTCTTCGGCGAAATGCGCGGCGCCTTCCGGCAGGTCGCGCAGATAATCCTCGTTGTCGAGGAGATCGAGGCAGCCTTCCTTGTCGAGCACGCTGATGCGGCGCAGACCGTGTCGATTGCCGACTTCAAAATCGTTGAAGTCATGCGCCGGCGTCACCTTGACCGCGCCCGAGCCCTTCTCCGGATCGGAATAGTCATCGGCTACAATCTGCACCTTGCGGCCGACCAGCGGCAGGACGATGTGCTTGCCGACGAGCTTCTGATAGCGCTCGTCGTCGGGATGCACGGCCACGCCGGTGTCGCCCAGCATGGTCTCCGGGCGCGTGGTGGCAACGACGATGAAGCTCGAGGGATCTTCGGGGCTGAAAATCTTGCCCTCGATCGGATAGCGCAGGTACCAGAGGCTGCCCTTGACCTCGGTCTGCTGCACTTCGAGATCGGAGATCGCGGTGAGCAGCTTGGTGTCCCAGTTCACCAGCCGCTTGTCCTTGTAGATCAGGCCATCGCGGTGCAGCTCGACGAACACCTTGACCACGGCCTTGGACAGGCCCTCGTCCATGGTGAAGCGTTCGCGCGACCAGTCGCAGGAGGCGCCGAGCCGCTTGAGCTGGTTGATGATGGTGTCGCCGCTCTCGGCCTTCCACTGCCAGACCCGCTCCAGAAACTTCTCGCGGCCGATCTCGCGGCGGCTGGGCTGCTGGCGCTCTATCAGCTGCCGTTCGACCACCATCTGGGTGGCGATGCCGGCATGATCGGTGCCGGGCTGCCACAGCACGTCACGGCCGCGCATGCGCTCGAAGCGGCACAGGATGTCCTGGAGCGTGTTGTTGAGGGCGTGGCCCATGTGCAGCGAGCCCGTCACGTTCGGCGGCGGGATCACGATGGTAAAGGGCACGGCGTCGCGGCGGTCGGGGCGGCCGGCCTTGAAGGCAAGGCTGTCCTCCCACACGACGGA
This sequence comes from Bradyrhizobium sp. LB8.2, assembly GCF_040548035.1. NCBI lineage: Bacteria > Pseudomonadati > Pseudomonadota > Alphaproteobacteria > Hyphomicrobiales > Nitrobacteraceae > Bradyrhizobium > Bradyrhizobium sp. LB8.2. The sequence goes on from NZ_JBEPQV010000034.1 coordinate 51,217, forward strand.
CATGCGGGCTTCGATATCGGCGGGTTGGTAATTTTTTTCGATCATGGGGCTGCTAGAAAGCCGCGCGCGGGGTCCAAGTCAACGGAAAGCTCAAAGGAAAGCCAGGCGGCAACAGGGCTTTCCGGTGCGGTCGGGAGACCGAATATGACGCACAAGCAGGGCTTTACGAGGGTCCTGCGGCCCGATCTACCTGCCGCCGCGCGATACCCGCTCGATTTCGGCCTTCACGATGCGTTCTACGAGACCGGGCAAATTGTCGTCGAGCCAGGACTTCAGCATCGGACGCAGCATCTCCTTGACCAGGTCCTCCAGCGTTCGCGCATTGCTGCTGAGCACTGTGTGGGCCAGGGAATTGAAGGCGGACTCGACTGCCGAGACCGTCGATTGGGCCAGGATCGGCTGTTGGGGCGGCACTGGCGGCGCATCGTAGTCCACGGGCGCATAGGAGGCCGGCGTTGGACGCGGCGGCGGCGATTCGGCGAATTCGAGGTCGTCGCGCGGCTCGACCTTGCGGAAGCTCGGCGGCGGCGGAGGCGGCGTCGGCTCCATCGCCATCGCCATATCGTCGGTCAATTCCAGCACGTCGGGCTCAGGTTCGGGCTCCGGCTCGGGAGCGCGGATTTCTGGCGCAGCCGTGGCCGTGTCGAGGCCCGCCAGCAGCGCGTCGATATCGTCCTGATTGTTGGATGCATCCGCCGCGGCGGCGGCGGCGGGGGGTGGCGCCGGTGCCGGCTTTGCGGCCGGAGGCGGTACGGGCTTCTCGGCCGCCGGTTTGGCCGGCGCGACCTTGGACGGCGGAATGTCGCTGATCGCCTGCGGCTTCGGCGGCGCGGCGGGGGCGGCAGCTTTCTCGGGCTTGGCGGCGTCAGCCGGCGGCGGCTTGGCCTCATCGTCGGCAATGATGCGCCGGATCGAGGCCAGAATCTCCTCCATCGAGGGTTCTGTGACCTTTGCAGGCTGCGTCATCTCCGACTCCACATCATCAACGCCCTCGCATGCGTTGTTTTACACCAAGCACGACAGGATTGGCCGGTTCCGGATGGGTGACCCGCCGTTTTCGACGCGGCAGCCCGACTTGTCCCCAGTTCACGGCTCAACGTGCAGCGGTGCGCCCCTGCCCTTGGCACTCAAGCTTTACGCACACGACATCAGGTGCGGAGCGAATCGACCCGCATCGTCTTGGCAAGGCTATGTCAGGGGTTTTGATGATTGCAAGCAAAGCACCGGTTGGCCTCGGCTGTTTGCGAGGCCGACCGGATGACTACGGGACTTTAGCGTCCGTCAGGCGTACGCACGCCTGCCCAGCTATCGCGAACCTGCTGGTAGTGCACGCTGGGATCGTAGACCGTGGTCGCAAGGCCAAGCACCTGAGGCGCGAGACGACCGACCGCGTTGAGCACCGAATAGGACGCCACCACGCGGTCATGCTGGGCAGTGACGAGCGCAACGCGCGCGTTCACAAGCGCCTGCTGCGCGTTGAGCACGTCGAGCGTGGTGCGCTGGCCGGCCTTGGCTTCCTCGCGCACGCCGTTCAGCGCGATCTCGGAGGCCGTGACCTGCGCCTGCGCGGATTGCACCTGCGCCTTGCCCGCTTCCAACTGACCCCAGGCCTGCACAACGTTGGCGCGGGTTTGATCGCGGGTGGTTTCGAGATTCAGGCGCTGCTGCGCCAGGTTCTCTTTCGATTGTCGGATCAGCGAATATTCCGCGCCGCCCTGATAGATCGGGATGGAAGCTGTCGCGATGGCGGACGCGGTATTCGTTCGAAAAACCGACAGGGTCTGCTGGTACGCCGTACTGACACCAGCCTGGACCGTGACCGTCGGCAGCAGCGCACCCTCGTTGATCTTGACCTGGAGATAGTTGACGTCGATGCCGTACATCGCAGCCGTGACGCTTGGGTTCTCCACCAGGCTGAGATTAACCGCGGAGGCAATGCCCGCGGGCAGGAAGCGATCGACCGGCGAGCCCGGCGCAAGGTTCGTCGGCTCGTTTCCGATGATTCGGCGGAAATTCGCGCGCGTCGTCGTGAGATTCGATTCGGCAGTCAGGGCTTGGGTCCTGCCGGCAGCCAGTTGCGCTTCGGATTGCGCCACGTCGGTGCGCGTCACCTCGCCGACATTGAAGCGATCGCGTGTCTGCTTGAGCGTCTGTTCGAGTACGCGCACATTGCTGCGCTGAACTTCGAGAGTTGCCGAGTCACGCAGGAAGTCCATGTAGCTCGTGGCGGCCTGCAGCAGGACCGTCTGCTCGAGCACACGCAACGCCTCGCGGGACCCCGAGACCTGGCTCTCCGCCGCGCGCGTCCTGTTGGCAGTCTGATTGCCGTTGTAGAGCGTCTGGTTGACGGTCAGGCTGGCGCTGTTGGGCTGAAGGACGCCATTGATCGGCGGCACCCTCTGCAACTGTTGGATTTCCTGATATTGATATCCGGTGCCGAGGGTCACATTGACCTTGGGACGGTAACCTGACAGCGCCTGCGGCACGTTCTCGTCGGTCGAGCGCGCCTGGGCGCGCTGTGCGTTCAGCTGCGGATTGTTCTGATAGGCGCGCACCAGCGCAGCCTCGATCGTATCCGCCAAGGCGGGCGCCGGCCCGGCAAGCGCGAGCAACAGGACCGAAATCGCAGCTCCGGTGAAGAGCTTCACCCCATGCATCCAAAAATTCCGTTCATTCTAACGCCAAGCTCGTGCCCGCGAGCGTGGTTACCGTCTACGAGTGGAGTCGTTGCCCCGTCGCAACATAGGACGCGGTCAAGCGCGACGGAACTACCTGAGGGTGGTTCCCGGTGGAAACTCTTCACGTGCAGCATCCCGGCCACACTTCTGATTCAGAACGGGATTTTAACAGGCCAAAGCCGCCAAACGGCCGTCAGAAGACGAAGGCGGCGGCCCGTTCCAGCCCCGGAAGGACCGGGGCAGCGGCATCGAACAGCGCCCGATGGCCAAATTCCCCGTGGGTATGGGTCACGATCATGGCGCGCGGCGGCCTGGATTCGGCAGAGACCCCCAGCAGTCGCCCCCCCTCCTTGAGCTGCCCGAGCAGCTCTGCCGGTGTCACCTCGGCGGAGCCGTTGAGGACGATAACATCATAGGGAGCAGCAGCGGCATCGCCCTCGCTGCAGGCCGCAGCCTTGCAGGCGACGTTGGCAAGCCCGAGGGCGGCGAATGTGTCCTTGGCTTTCGCGGCCAAGGCCGAATCGCATTCCGTCGCGGTGACCTGGCGGGCGAGCTTGGCGGTCAGCGCGGCGAGGTAGCCCGTGGCGCAACCGACGACCAGCACGTTGTCACCCTCGCCGATCTCGGCGGCCTGGAGCAGCTTGCCGGTCAGCTGCGGCTTGATCAGGAAGCGCTTGGCGCCGCCCTCGCTGACGTCGAGATCGAGGTCGAGATAGGACAATGCCTGCCGGGCCACCGGCACGAAGGCCTCGCGCGGAATCATGAGCATGGCGTCGAGAACACGACGGTCGGTGACATCACTGGTGCGCACCTGGCCATCGACCATTTTTAGGCGCGCGGTGGAGAAACCGGACATTTGCGGACCCTGCAAGGCGGACGATGCCGCGGACGAAAGTTGCGGCATCTTTGGAACATGCCCGGCAAAAACGCAACATGGCCGTTGGCCCCGCAGACCGGGGCCTTCCGCAACTCGCAACATCGAACGCGAGGCTTATTCGATCGTGACCGCGAGCCGGCCGATCAATGCGGCGACTTCATCCAGCCGCGCCGAATCGTGTGTCTCGACCGCACGCGCCAGGCAGGCGAGGCATTCATCGTCGCTGAGTTCAGGGATGTCCGCCGGCAGAATCGAGGGAGCCATTTGGTAACGGTCGACCTGGATGTCTGGCATGGGAATCAGCTCCGTAAAAATCCGGCACTGGCGAAGCTCGGTTCCAATTGAGTCGATTTGGCGCCGCCCTGATGGCGCGTCCGTGCCATCGCACACATCTGATTGAACGTGATTCCGCGCGGAGATCGAGGAAATGGTGTTCAGAGATCGTCGCAACGCGATCACGAATCGCGCGAAGGCGCGGACATAACCCATTGAATTTGCGATGGAATGGCTCCCCGGGCAGGATTCGAACCTGCGACCATCCGATTAACAGTCGGATGCTCTACCGCTGAGCTACCGAGGAAAAGGGCGAACTCGTCGTTCGCGCGCGGCTGCGTATAACAAAGCCGCTTGCGCTTGCAAAGGACGAATTCGCTATCTTGCGCATTGCGGCGAGGAAGGGCACGCGGCCCCTCCTCGGGCCATGTCAGGTCAAGTTACTCGGCAATGAACGAGGTGGTCTTGGTGCCGGAATCGTAGCGCAGCCGAAGCGCCGTGAACTTGCAGAGGTTGACGTTCTTCCAGAGCACGGTCTCGTCATAGTTCTGCCAGTCGACGCGGACGTTCCAGACACAACCATCGTCGTCATCGTCGAACTCGACATAGGTGCTCGCCTGGTTCTGCAAAACCTTGTCGAGCTCGTTGTCCCATTCGTCCATGCCATCGTCCGGGGCGTTGAAGCCCAGGAATTTGATGGCATAGCCGGTCTCGTTGACGACGGTGACGTTACGGGCGTCAGCCGCGAATGACGGCGCGGCGGCAATCGATAGACCGATCGCGATCAGTGCAGACAGAAAATATTTCATATAAAATTCCCCCGATCGAAACAGGGCTCCGGCGCCTGACGTCGATCGGCGCAGGCGCCGCGGCAACCAATGGCGTTGCCTTGAGGGATTGGTCCGGGACGCAATCGGAAGGTTCAAGACGCGATCTATCGATCCGCGCTCCGGCTCGTTGCGCGACGCGAGACACGCAACGAGCCAGTTCTTATCGATTCGAATTCTCCGCAGCAATGAACCGGCATTCATAGATCGGCGGAGTTTGTTTTCTCCGGCGTGGGCGCCGGCACTGCGGCGCCGTTGCTCGTGACGATCGCGATATGCCCCTCTGGGCTACGCATCCCGCAGGGGATGGCGAGACATGCAATTCCGAATTCGGAAGAACCAAATAATCTTGACGGCGGCAGCGATCTGCACGATCGGCGAATTATCCGGTGAGATCGTTTGACAAAGATATGACGAGCTGCAGACGCATCTACGCGCGGCATCTGCGGCACGCCGTTGCTCCACAGCCTATCCGCAGCATATCCACAGGCCGACTATGCTGGATTCGTGAGTGCGCGCGAGCCACTTGCTGCGCACAAACCCACAGGCCGCTCAGCCGCCGGCCTGGCCGAACACGGCGCGGCACGCTTCGCTCAGGCTGGCGCGGTTGCGGCGCAGGCAGGCTGTGATGGCGCGGATGTTGGGAATCTCGCCGGCGCAGAGCCGGTAGACGTCAGGCGTACAGGCCTGCCGTTGCTCCTGCGTTCCCTGGGCGTGCGCCGCAGAGGCAAACAGAGTCAGGAACATCCCGAGCGTCGAGGCGCGACGCGCCCGGCTTTTCACGCCCGCAAACCGCGAGAACCTCGCCGTCATGACCAGTCTCCCGTTCTGCCCTGCCCGCCCCGGCCTGAATTGGCCGGTTGCGAAGGGGTAGGAGAATTAAACCGCCGCCGATGTGATCTCCTTCACACTGACGGCGCTCGGCAGGAACCTAAGGTTCGCGCGAGGATTTTCATGAATCGCTAACCAATCGGGGCCTGATCGCCGGATCGTTAAAATGCCAACGATCGGCTCAATCGGGAAACAAACCGTCTTTGCGACAGTGCGCCATCCGCGGTCCGGAGGGTGTGATGAGCGAAGCCGAATTCAACTTGCTGCTGGATTCCGTCCAGGACGCCATGGTCCATGAAGATCCGGCGTTCGCGTCGGAGGAGAATTTCGTGCCCCGCTCGTGGACGTACGCCGCAACGCCCAAGGCCGCCAACGATAACGAGGGCGCCTGGCCACTCCTGCCCTTTCCCGAGGGCTGGTACGCGGCCTGCTGAGGCCATCATCTTCACCGTGAACGGATGCGCCCGCGCTTAGCGGGCGTTTTGCTATGGTCCCTACGCCGACAACCCGGTGCGGCCGCGATCAGGTCTTGACGTGGTCCCCGTTGTCCTGCGGCATCCGGTCGGCTGCGGCCGACGGAAAGATGCTGTCGTAGATCGCGCGGGCCTCGCGAATGAGGCGAGCCCGCTCCAGCTCGGATTTCGGGACAAATCGGACGATTTCGCTCACGTGCTCTCCAGCGCTCGAACGGGAAATGCATCACTTCGCTGATGCGAAGACTATGCCAGCGGGGCTGAATGGCGGATTTCCGCCAGGCCCCGGGCAAACCCGGTGTCCGCGGCCAGCGGCAGCGCCTGCGCGCGACCAATGGCACCCGCGACGCAATCGAATATTTGCTGAAATATCAAGAGGTTGTGATGGAGGCCACGTCGGGACTCGAACCCGAGTAAACGGTTTTGCAGACCGGCGCGTAACCACTCCGCCACGTGGCCCCAACGAGGGCGGATCGTTACCTGAGATCAACGGGTTAGGCAACTGCCGTCGGGCCGCCTTGGAGCACAGTTCTGAAATGCCAATTCCGCAGCAGTTCTGAAATGCATGTGCGCGCTTCGTTCTTGCGCAGCCTGCGGCGGCGTGATTTGGCAGGGCGATGACCGACGATCTCTCCATGCGCCGGAACGTCATCGGCGGCGAAACCGCACCGGATGACTACGACGTAATCTGGGACGAGCTCACGATCGGTCGGCCGCATCTTCAAGCAGGTCGGTGCCGGCACCGCCTTGATCAGATGGCCCGACGCCGCGAAGATGTTTAAGCCTTCCTGAAGCGTCGTCGCAATCAGGGTCCAGACGATCAGGCCGACGGCGAAGGGCGGCAGAAAGCTCGTGACGTCCTGCTTGAACAGTGCCGCATAGACCGTACCGACGCTGGCAATGGTCGCCGCGAGCGTCAGCGTGATCCAGAGCGGGCCGACCACGGTGCGTCGATAGCGCAGCGAAATGTCCATCAGGGCGAGCGTGCCCCAACGATCGAACCGCGCCGCCTGGCCAAGGATCTCCTTCGCTGCAAGCTGAATTCGACGGCCCCTTCCGCTCCCGGCGCTGCGATGGTGCGACAGGATAGCAGATCGCGGCCTGTTGGCCGATCGTCTCTATCTGTCCGTCCCTCGCGGGGCAATCGACCGTACGAATGATCCAGGCCGAAGTCAGGCTCGCTTGCCCCGCCGGACACCGCGCCGCCGGTCCTTGGCCACCGGCTTTGGCGCCAATTCGGGCATCTCGGTCTGGACCTCGCGGTAGCATGTTAACATCCGTTCAAAACTGGCATTGAGCGTCTCGGCGATGTCGGGGCGCTTCTCCAGACCGGAGAAGATCGTCGCGGCGGCCTCGATGGTCGACAGTCCGTCCTTCCGCGGCTCCTTGCGCAGGCGCCCGTAGCGCGAGGGGGCGGCGGGATTAAGGATGACACGCTGGCATTTCAGCATCCAGGGGTTGCGCCACCACAGTGCCTTGGCTTGGCTCCAGGTGCCGTCCAGCAGCACCACGCCTTCGAGCTTGCCGAGGAGCGCTCGCTGGTTGTCCGCGACCTCGCCCTTGCGGTTGAGCGCCAGGATTTCGCCCTCGGCCCCGAGATCGGCGGCGTGCGCCGAGCCGAGATAGAGCACGGCCCAGTGCGAGGCGTTCTCGATCGGTTGCCCCAGCGCCTTGGACAGGCTCGGCCAGGACAGGCCGACGCGCAAGGTGGCATCGGCGAAATGCTTCGCAAGCAGCCGGGCGGTTCCGAGTGCCCTGTCCTGCTCCTGCGGATGCTGCAGGATCAGGAGCCCAAGGCGGTTCTTAAGCGGCGTGACGCTGTCGCAGATGCACAGCGGCATCGGCTTCTGGCAGTGCGGGCATTCAGGGATCGGATCGGCCGGCGTGGCGGCGGTGAGGTTCGACATGGCCGCCGCTATACGCTTTGCACGGCGGTTCAACAACCTGCCTATTCAGCCGGCGCGGCCAGCGGGCGCGGCTCGGAGCGCCGGCGCAGGCGGTCGATCAGCAGGTAGATCACGGGCGTGGTGTAGAGTGTCAGGATCTGGGAGACGAACAGCCCGCCGATGATGGTGATGCCGAGCGGACGGCGCAGCTCCGTGCCGGGGCCGGTCGCGACCACCAGCGGAATGCCGGCGAACAATGCCGCCATGGTCGTCATCAGGATCGGGCGGAAGCGCGCCTGGCAGGCCTCGAAGATCGCCTCCGCCGAGGACAGGCCGCGCTGGCGCTCGGCGTCGAGCGCGAAATCCACCATCATGATGCCGTTCTTCTTGACGATGCCGATCAACAGGATGATGCCGACGAAGGCGATCACCGTGAGCGGCGTATTCGTGATCTGAAGTGCAAGAAGAGCGCCGAGGCCCGCCGAGGGCAGCGTCGAGATGATTGTGAGCGGATGGGCGAGGCTCTCGTAGAGCACGCCGAGCACGATATACATCGCCACCAGCGCGCCGAGGATCAGGAGCGGCTGGCGGCCGCTGGTCTTGGCGAAATCGCCGGCATTGCCGTCAAAACTGCCGCGGATGCCCTCCGGCATGTGCAATTCCTCGACCGCGCGCTGGATGTTTTGCGTTGCGGCCTGGATCTGCACGTCCGGCAGCAGGTTGAACGACACCGTGGTCGATGGGAACGACTGCGAATGATAGACCGCGAGCGCGGCGAGCCCGCGCGTCGCGTGCACCACGGCCGACAGCGGCACCTGCGCATCGCCCGCGCCGGCGACATAGATGCGTTCGAGGTTGGACGGGTCGACCTGGAATTTCGGATCGATCTCCAGCACGGTCATGTACTGGTTGCGCTGGGTGTAGATGATCCCGATCTGCCGCTGCGAGAACGCGTTGTTGAGCGCGTTGTCGATGTCCTGGACGCGGACGCCGAGCGCAGAAGCCTTCTGGCGGTCGATGGACAAGGTCAGTTGAAGTCCGCCGGGATCGCGGTCGCTGGAGATATCGGTGATGCCCTCCACGCTCTCCATGCGCTTGGCCACAATGGGAGCCCACTTCTGCAACAGGCCGAGATCGGTGCTGGTCAGCGTGTACTGATAGTCGGAATCGCTCTGTCGGCCGCCGGCGCGCACGTCCTGGGCGGCGAACATGAAGAGGCGGATGCCGGGCACCGGGTACAGGGCGCGTCTGAGACGGTCGATCACCACCTGGGTCGAGACGTGGTCGCGCTCCTCCGGCGGCTTCAGGCTGATGTACATGATGCCGCGATTGGACGTCGCGCCGCCCGGCCCGCCGCCGCTGCCGACGGTCGAGCCGATGCCGGCCACGGCCGGGTCCTGCATCACGATGTCGGCGAGCCGCTGCTGCAGGCTCAGCATCGACTGAAAGGAGATGTCGGCCGAGGCGCGCGTCGCGCCGATGACGAAGCCGGAATCGTCGGTCGGGAAATAGCCCTTGGGGATCTTGATGTAGAGCGTGATTGTGAGGCCGATGGTGGCGAAGAACACCAGCAGCGTCAGCAGCGGATATTCGAGAACAGTGCGCAGGGTGCGGGTATAGAACGCGACGATGCGCGACAGCGAGCCTTCGATGATGCGGTCGAACAGGGTCGCCGTCCCGGACGTGGCCTCCCGAATGTAATGCGCGCAGATCATCGGCGTCACCGTGAGCGACACCAGGGTCGAGACCAGGATCGCGAAGGTCAGCGTCAGCGAGAACTCGCGCAGCAGCCGGCCGACGATGCCGTCCATGAAAATCAGCGGCGTGAAGGCTGCGATCAGCGACAGGCTGATCGACACAACGGTGAAGCCGATCTGCCGGGCCCCGTCCAATGCCGCCTGGAGCGGCCGCATGCCGTGCTCGAGATTGCGGTACATGTTCTCGATCATGACGATGGCGTCATCGACCACGAAGCCGACGGAGATCGCCAGCGCCATCAGCGACAGATTGTCGATCGAGAAGCCCGCGACCCACATGCCGGCGCAGGTCCCGGCCAGCGCCAGCGGCACGGAGATTCCAGCCGCGATCGTCGGCGTCAGCCGCCGCAGGAACACGAACACGACGACCATCACCAGGATGGCGGTCGCGAGCAAGGTCCACTGCATGTCGAGCACGCTGGCGCGGATCGTGCTGGTGCGATCGACCAAAGTGGAAATATCGACGCCGGCCGGGATCCATTGCTTCAACTCGGGGATCAGCGCCTTCACCCGGTCGACGGTGTCGATAACGTTGGCATCGCCCTGCTTGGTGATCTGGATCAGCACCGCCGGCTGCTTGTTGAACCAGGCGATCGAGCGGGCGTTGCGGACGCCGTCCTCGATGTCGGCGACGTCGGCCAGCCGGACGAAATTGCCGTTCGAGCTCTTGATGACGATGTCGCGGAACTCTTTCGCCGTTCGCATCTGCTTGTTGAGCGACAGCGTCTCGCTCTGGCGCTCGCCGTTGAAGATGCCGACGGGACCGAGCGGGTTGGCATTGATGATCGCGGTCCGCACGTCGTCGGTGGCGATGCCGGCGTTGGACAGCGCGACGGGGTTGAGCTGCACCCGCACTGCCGGCTGATCGGCGCCGGAAACCGTGACGTCGCCGACGCCCGGCACCTGCGAGATGCGCTGCGCCAAAACCGTATCGGCGACGTCGTAGATCGCGCTCGCCGACAACGTCTTCGAGGTCAGCGCCAGCACGAACACGGGGGCGCCGGCGGTGTTGGCCTTGCGGAAGCGTGGCAACGTCGGCAAATCGCTCGGCAGGTCGACCAGCGATGCGTTGATCGCCGCCTGCACGTCGCGCGCGGCCTTGTCGATGTTGCGGCCGATATCGAACTGGAGCTGGATGTTGGTGGTGCCGAGCGACGACGTCGAAGTGATCTGGTTGATGCCCGCGATCTCGCCAAGCCGGCGCTCCAGCGGCGACGCAACAGTCGCGGCCATCACGGAGGGGTCGGCGCCCGGACGGCTGGCCGAGACGAAGACGGCGGGGAAATCGACGTTCGGGACCGAGGCGACGGGAAGGAACTCGTAGGCGACCCCACCCAGCAGGAACAACCCGATCGACAGCAGCGTGGTCGCGACCGGGCGGCGGATGAAGGGCTCCGAGATCGATGCCATCACTGCATCCCCTCGGTCGCGCCCGCGACGGGCGGGCCGCCGGATTCCGCCGGCGGCAGCGTCTGCTCGAGGCGGCGGTTGATGCGGTCGAGCGCGAGGTAGATCACCGGCGTGGTGTAGAGCGTCAGCAACTGGCTCAGCAGCAAACCGCCGATGATGGAGATGCCGAGCGGAAAGCGCAGCTCGGCGCCGGTGCCGCTCTCGATCGCCAGCGGCAGCGCGCCGAACAGCGCGGCCAGCGTCGTCATCATGATCGGGCGGAAGCGCAGCAAGCAAGCCTGCACGATCGCCTCATGCGGCGGCATGCCTTGGTTGCGCTCCGCTTCCAGAGCGAAGTCGATCATCATGATCGCGTTCTTCTTGACGATGCCCATCAACAGGATGATGCCGATCAGGCCTATCACCGAGAGGTCCTGCCCGCACAGCATCAGCGCCAGGATCGCGCCGACGCCGGCTGACGGCAGCGTGGACAGGATCGTGATCGGGTGGATATAGCTCTCATAGAGCACGCCGAGCACGATGTAGATCGTGATCACCGCGGCGAGCAGCAGCCAGGGCTGACCGGCAAGCGCCTTGGAGAATTCCGCGGCGTCGCCGGCATAGACGCCGACGATGCTGTTGGGCATCTCGATCCGGGTCTCGATGGTCTTCACGGCCTCGACGGCATCGCCGAGCGCCGCGCCCGGCGCGAGGTTGAAGCTGAGCGAGATCGACGGGAATTGCGCCTGGTGCGAGATCGCCAGCGGTGCGGTGGTCCGGGTCAGCGTCGCGACGGCGGACAGCGGCACCTGCGCGTTGGGCGCGCCGGCGGTCGCGCTCGCCCCGCCCGGCAGATAAAGCTTCGACAGGACCGAGGGATCGCGCTGGTACATCGGCAGCGCTTCCAGCACCACGCGGTACTGGTTGGCCTGGCCGTAGATGGTCGAGATCTGGCGCTGCGCGAAGGCGTCGTTGAGCGTGTCGGTGATGCCCTGCAGGCTGACGCCAAGCTGGCCGGCCCGCGTGCGGTCGACAGTGAGCTGCGCCCGCAATCCGCCTTCCTGCGCCTCCGAGGAGACGTCGCGGAACAGCGGATCGCGCCGCATCTCGGCGACCAGCTTGCGCGCCCATTCCGACACCAGCGCCGCGTCGGTGCCGGTCAGCGTGTACTGGTATTGCGAGCGGCTCGACTGGGTCGAGATCTGCACGTCCTGCACCGGCTGGAAATAAACGGTCATGCCGGGGATGCCTGATACCGTCTCCTTCAGCCGGGCGATAACCGCGCTGACATCGTCGCGCCGCTCGCCACGAGGTTTCAGCGTCATGACAAGTCGCCCGACATTGGTGGTCGGGTTGACCGAGCCGGCGCCAATGACCGAGACCACGCCGGTCACATCAGGGTCGGCCTTGATGGCGTCGGCGGCCTCGCCCTGCCGCTTCTGCATCTCCGCGAACGACACGTCGGCACCGGCTTCCGTCACCGCCGTGATCGAGGCGGTGTCCTGCAGCGGCAAAAAGCCCTTCGGCGCGACGACGTAGAGAACCAGGGTTGCCACCAGCGTAGCAAAAGTCACGACCAGCGTAGCGCGCTGACGTTCCAGCACCCACAGAAGCGTCCGGTGATAACCCTCGACGGTCCGGTCGATGAAGCGGCTGATCGCAGCCAGTCCCGGTACCGCCAGTTCCTCATGAGCGTGCTTGAGCAGCCGCGAGCACATCATCGGCGTCAGCGTCAGCGAGACCACGGCCGAGGTCACGACCGCGATCGTCAGCGTCAGCGCGAATTCGCGGAACATGCGACCCACAAGGCCCGACATGAACAACAGCGGGATGAACACCGCGATCAACGACACCGTCAGCGAGATCACCGTGAAGCCGATTTCGCTGGCGCCCTTGAGCGAAGCCTCCATCGCGCCGTCGCCGTTCTCCATGTGACGGACGATGTTCTCGATCATCACGATGGCATCGTCGACGACGAAGCCGGTGCCGATCGTGAGCGCCATCAGCGACAGATTGTCGAGGCTGAAGCCGGCGAAATACATGATGCCGAAGCTGGTGATCAGCGACAGCGGCAGCGCTACGCCGGCGATCAGCGTGGCGCGTAGCGAGCGCAGGAACAGCAGCACCACCAGCGTCACCAGCACGACGCTCAGGATCAACGTGAACTGCACGTCGCGGACCGAGGCACGGATGGTGACGGTGCGGTCGGAGACGATGGTGAGGTTCACCCCGGCCGGAATAGCGCGCTGGACCTTTGGGATTTCCGCGCGGATCTGGCTGACGACGTCGATCACATTGGCGCCGGGCTGACGCTGGATATCGATGATGACGGCAGGCGAACCCTGGTACCAGCCGCCGGTGCGGTCGTTTTCCAGCCCGTCGACGATCTGCGCGACGTCGGCGATGGTAACAGGCGAGCCGTTGCGGTACGCGATGATCACAGGCTTGTAGGCGTCGGCGGCGGCGATCTGGTCGTTGGCGGCGATGATGTAGGATTGCTGTGCGCCGTCGAGCGAGCCTTTCGGCCCCGAGACGTTGGCATTGGCGATCGCGGTGCGCAGATCCTCCATGGCGATGCCATAGGCAGCCAACCGCGCGAGATCCGCCTGGATGCGGACCGCCGGCTTCAGCCCGCCGAGCACCGAGACCCGTCCGACGCCGGAGATCTGGCTCAAACGTTGCGCCAAAAGCGTGTCCGCGATGTCGCTCATCGCCCGCATCGAGATCGTGTCGGAGCGAAGCGCCAAAGTCATCACCGGCGCATCGGCCGGATTCACCTTGGCGTAGGTCGGCGGATAAGGCAGCGTTTTTGGCAAGACGCCGGCCGCGGCATTGATCGCGGCCTGAACATCCTGGGTCGCGCCGTCGATGTCGCGGTTGAGATCGAACTGGAGCGATATCTGGCTGACGCCGAACGAACTCGTCGAGTTCATCGCCGACAGCGACGGGATCTGGCCGAGCTGCCGCTCCAGCGGCGCGGTGATCAGCGAGGCGATCACGTCGGGGCTCGCGCCCGGCAATTGCGTCGTCACCTGCACGGTCGGGAAATCGACCTGCGGCAGCGCAGAGACCGGCAGCGCGAAATAGCCCAGCAGCCCGCCGATCAGAAGCGCGATGCCGAGCAGCGAGGTCGCGATCGGCCGTCGGATGAAGGGTTCGGAGACGCCCATGGGATACGCCTGCCGCTCAGGCGGCTGTTGTCGGGATCATGGCTGCTTGGCTCCACTTCCCGATGCTCCCGGCCCTGGTGCCGGTCCGGTCTGGCCCTTCTGGTCGCCTTCGCTGCTCTTCCGCTTGGCGCGAAACTCGCCGTCCTTGCCTTGTCCATCCTTCTGGCCGTCTTTTGCACCATCCTTCTTCTGACCATCCGGCCCGCGCGAGCGCTTGCGCGGTGCGAGATCGGCCGACGGGGTCTGGTCGTCGCGGCCGATGACCACCTTGGAGCCGTCGGACAGATTGGCAAAGCCTGTGGTGACGACCTTGTCGGTCGCCGACAGGCCACTCGCAATGACGGCGTCATGCTCGTTCTGCTGTGTCACCGTCACGGGCTTGGCCGAGACGACATTGTCCTCGCTGATCACATAGCTGAAGGTGCCGATCGGTCCGCGCTGCACGGCCGAGGTCGGCACCACCAGTGCCTGCATCAAGGTCTCGACCTTGAGGCGGACATTGACGAACTGGCCCGGCCAGACCTGGTAATTGGCGTTGGGGAATTCGGCCTTGAGCTTGAGCGTGCCGGTGGTCTGATCGACCTGGTTGTCGATGCCTGTGAGCTTGCCGGTGTCGATTACGGTGATGCCGTCATTGCCGAATACGTCGACCGCAAGCGTGCCCTTCGACGCAGCCGCGTTGACCCGCATGATCTGCTGTTGCGGCAGGCTGAACCACACCGCGATCGGCTGCAATTGCGTGATGACGACGAGGCCCGTGGTGTCGGAGGCGTGGATGATGTTGCCCTGGTCGACCTGGCGCAGGCCGGCGCGACCCGAGAGCGGCGCCACGATCTTGGTGTAGCTCAGCGTCGCCGCTGCATTGTCGATCGCGGCCTGGTCGGCCTTCACCAGCGCCTCGGTCTGTGCGACCAGTGCGCGCTGGGTGTCGGCTTGCTGCTTGGAGCCGGCGTTGGACGCAGCCAACTGCTCGTAGCGTGTGAGGTCGATACGCTGGTTGGCGAGTTGGGCCTGGTCCTGCGCCTTCTTGGCAACGACCTGGTCATACGTCGCCTGATAGAGCGCCGGGTCGATCTCGCCAAGCACGTCGCCCTTCTTGACCTCCTGGCCTTCCGTGAAGTTGACCGCGATCAGCTTGCCGTCGACCTGCGAGCGCACTGTCACGGTGTTGAGTGCGCGGATCGCGCCGACGCCGTCGAGATAGACAGGAACGTCCTGGACCCGCGGGCTCGCCGCCAGCACCGGCACCGGCAGATCGGGCCGCTGGTTGCGGTTGTTCGCCTGCGGCTGCTGATGCGTAGCGGTCCAGCCGAGATAGCCAAGCCCGCCGAGGATCGCGAGCGTGATCAGGGTCATGACGAAGC
Source organism: Bradyrhizobium sp. LB8.2 (assembly GCF_040548035.1). NCBI lineage: Bacteria > Pseudomonadati > Pseudomonadota > Alphaproteobacteria > Hyphomicrobiales > Nitrobacteraceae > Bradyrhizobium > Bradyrhizobium sp. LB8.2. Next base: position 66,742 of record NZ_JBEPQV010000034.1, read on the forward strand.
CGCGGCCGCGCGACCTTTTCGCCGTCCCTTCTTTCGCGCCTTGCTTCGTGTCCGGCTTAAAGAGCATTGACCGGTTTCTCCATCCTCGGCTCCCAGCCGCCGCCGAGCGCCTGATACAGGCTGACGATAGCAAGAAGCCGGGCAAGTTGCGCCTGCGACAGCGCGTCTTCCGCCTGAAACAGGGTCAGTTGGGTATTGAGCACGGTCACGATGTCGGCAGTGCCGGCGCGCAATTGCTGCTCGGAGAGATCGAACGCGCGGCGCGAGGCGGTCAGGACATCACGCTGCAATTGCAGCTTGATCGTAGTCTGCTTGATCGAGAACAGCGCATTGTCGACATCGGCAAACGACTGGATGATGGTCTTGCGGTAGGTCTGGAGCAATTCGTCCTGCCGCGCCTTGGCAAATTCGAAATTGCCGAGGATCTTGCCGCCGTCGAAGATCGGCTGCGCCGCGCTGCCGACGAGCTGGAAGAACGCCGCATGCGGCTGGAACAGCGACACCAGCGCTGAACTCTGATAGCCGCCATTGCCGGTGAGCTGGATGGTCGGAAAGAACTGCGCACGGGCATTGCCGATGTTCGCGGTGGCCGAGGCAAGCTGCGCCTCCTGACGTCGAATATCCGGCCGCTGCGTCAGAAGCTCCGACGGCAGGCCGGGCGTGACGCGCGGGATCGCGATGTTGTTCAGGGAGCCGCCGAGCACACGCACGCTCTCCGGCGGCCGCGACACCAGCACCGCGAGCGCGTTGACGTTCTGGTCCAGCGTCTGCCGCAGCGGCGGCACCAGCGCCTTCTGGTTGGCGAGCACGCTCTCCTGCTGTGCGACGTCGAGATCGGTGCCGGTGCCGGCCTTGCGGCGCTCACGGATGGCATCGAGGATGCGCTGGGCGCTCGCAATGTTGCGCTGGGCGGTGCGAAGGCGGTCCTGCGAGGCCAGCACCTGGAAATAGGCATTGGCGACACCTGCCAGCGTCGTCAGCGCGACGACTTCGCGGTCGAAGCGGTTGGCGTTGGCGGTCTCTTCGGCCGTTTGCAGCGCATCGCGGTTCTGGCCCCAGAAGTCGAGCTGGTAGCTCGCGCTGAGCGAGGCCGAGTAGTTGACGACCTCGCGGCCGCCATTGGTGAGACCGGAGGACGACGAGCCCGAGGTGCGCGAATAGGTCTCCGACCCGCCCCCTGACAGGCTCGGCAGCAGTGCAGCGCCCGCCTGCCGCGCCTGGGCGTCGGCCTGGACGATGCGCGCGACGGCGGCGGCGATGTCGAGGTTGACGGTGTGCGCCTCCTCCATCAGTTGCGTCAGCTCCGCCGAGCGGAAGCCGCGCCACCAATCCAGCGTGGGCGGCGCATCGGCCTTGCCGGCGTATTTGTACTGCGTGGGAACGTCGAGCGCCGGATCCGGTAGATCCTGCGTCAGCACGCAAGCGCCCGAACCGGCGGCGAGGCAAAGCACTGCAAGCCAGCGCGTCGCGCGCCGCGTCCGGGACGCGGAACCTGGAGACCGCCACACGGCGATCGCAGGAACATCCTGTGTCACATCCACCCCCCGCCGGGCAGATCGAGCCGCCGCCGCGACGGATTAGCCGATTCGCGGCGGGACAGTCGGGGGTCTCTGGATAACTCGTTCACAGCGGTGATGCTTTCTGCGGAACCGGACACCCATCCTAGCCGGGCGCGGAACAGCGGGACAGTCCCGCAGTTGCGAGATGGCCGCCAAAATGCGACGATTCCAAAACTATGAAAATATAAAAGCCCCTGTCCTGCAGGTGTTTCTTGAATTCCAAAGCCATTCCGGAGCGCGTTCAAGCTTACCAAGATTTCATGTGATATTGCCGCCACACCGATGCCAATCCCCTCAATCCGCCCGCACCGCTCGCGATGCGGCTTCAACGCAGTCCAGAAGCCAGGCCGGACCAGTCGCACGAAGTCGATTGTCGAAAACGAATAGGCATACGTCGCGCAGATATGTCTGCCGCCTTCCGCACGTTATCCACGCTCGCAGACATCGGCGCGTCCCGGCCAAAGGCGAGGATGGGTCGTGAGAGTGCTGACGACGACCGTTATTTTCCATGTCCAGGCAGAGACCGGCCATATCCTCCTACCGAAGCCCGCCACGTAGCCCAGCATTCATCCTCGGCGATCGCTGCACGGAAAAATGTCACTGCTTCGGCGGGCACTTCCGCTTGTTTCGCCGCAGCGCAAAAGCCTTCCCCTTTTGCCTCCCAAGCACTAGGTTCTGGTCAACCTGATCAACCCCTTTGCCAGTGATTTCCCCTGACATGACCATCAAAAACGACGTTGTCGAAGCCATCGGCAACACCCCGCTGATCAAGCTCAAGCGTGCTTCCGAACTGACCGGATGCACCATCCTGGGCAAGGCCGAGTTCATGAATCCCGGCCAGTCGGTCAAGGACCGCGCCGGCAAATGGATGATCCTGGAGGCGGAGAAACGCGGCGAGCTCAAGCCGGGCGGTCTCGTGGTGGAAGCGACGGCCGGCAACACGGGCATCGGGCTCGCGGTCGTCGCGAGCGCCCGCGGCTACCGTACGCTGATCGTGATCCCGGAAACGCAGAGCCAGGAGAAGAAGGACTTTTTGAAGCTGTGCGGCGCCGAGCTCCTGGAATCGCCGGCCCTGCCCTATTCCAATCCGAACAACTACCAGCACGTCGGCCGCCGTCTCGCCGACGAACTGCGCAAGACCGAGCCTAACGGCGTGCTGTTCGCCGACCAATGGAACAACCTCGACAATGCGAAGGCGCATTTCGAGTCCACCGGCCCCGAGATCTGGGACCAGACCGGCGGCAAGGTCGACGGTTTCGTCTGCTCAGTCGGTAGCGGCGGCACGCTGGCCGGCATCAGCCGCTATCTGAAAGAGAAGAGCAAGGACGTCAGGATCGCCTGCGCTGATCCGCATGGCGCCGGCATGTATGAATATTTCAGAACGGGCGATGCCAAGGCGATGCCGGGCGGCTCGATCACCGAAGGCATCGGCCTCAACCGGGCGACCGCAATCGTCGAAAGCGCGAAGGTCGATGACGCCTATCTCATTCCCGATGCCGAAGCGGTGACGGTGATCTACGAACTACTCCAGCACGAAGGCCTGTGTCTCGGCGGCTCCACCGGCATCAATATTGCCGGCGCGATGCGTCTTGCAAAGCAGCTCGGACCGGGCAAAACGATCGTCACCGTGCTCTGCGATTCCGGCAGCCGTTACCAGTCGAAGCTGTTCAACGCGGACTTCATGCGCGCCAAGAACCTTCCGGTGCCGGAATGGCTGGAGAAGCGCAGCAACATCAAGCTGCCGTTCGTCTAGCCCCAGGTCGACCGCGACGATCCCTGCGACACCCGCGCGAGACGCTCGTTCGATAGCGAGGGCCTGACCTCGCGCGTGCGCGGCGGGAGGGGAGCGCCGTAGGAGCCTTCGCTGTCGCCGGTCGGCCAGAACATGAGCGCGAGCATCAGCACGAGATTGACGAGCGCGCCGACCGCCGTTGCCTGGTGCTCCCGCCCGATCGCCCAGGCCGGAAACCGGCCCGCGACGACATGATCGACGATCATGAGCGCGAACCAGGCCGGGACCACGCAGACCGGATCCCAGCCGATGTCGCGGATGCGCATCGATTGCAGCGTGAAGGTCGCCACTCCGAAGAAGACGATCGCAGCGATGATCGCCCAGCTCCTGGTGAGGTCTTCCGGCCGGATCGCACTGGGCGAGGTGCTGCGCAGCACGGCCATTGCGATCGCAAAGCAGATCGCCGTCATCACGATCGCAAGCGCGACCGAGGCGAGGAAGAAATGCAGCCGCCCGAGCCGGGCGTTCAAGCCGAAGACGAAACCGAGCATTGGCGCACCCTTTTGGCGCCATAGGCACAGAAACAGCTTTCCGAGCCGTGAACCGGCGCGCCCGTACGCCAGCTCATGGTTTCCGGACGACTAAGCTGGCCTGCGCGATTTGATGCTTCGCCGCGGACGGCAGGGTCAGGCGCCCTCGCCAACCTTCGAAGCCGAGGCACAATAGTCGTGCCAGAACTTGCGATAACCCGCCTCGACCCTTTGCGTGTAGATTTCGACATTGCCGGCGGGCGAACTCGCGATCCGAGCCGGCAACTCCGCGCGCAACTTCGCCAGATGCGCCGGCTGTGTCGCATATCGGCAGGCGATTGCGGCATAGCCGTCGTCGTCCTCTGCGACCCAGTCGTCGAGACCGACGGCAGCCACGATCGAGCCGCCGGCGCGCGACGAGGCGCCGTTGCCGAGCTTGGCCACGACCGGCACGCCCGCGTAGAGCGACTCCCAGGTGCTGACGCCACCGTTTTGCGGGAACGTGTCGAGCGATATGTCGACATTCGCAAACGCCAGCAGATGCTCATGACGCGGGGTCGAGCCCAGGCAGATGACATTTTCTTCGGCAATGCCCCGTGCCACGAACCGCGCGACCAGGCTGTCGCGCAGCAAGGGATCGTCGAGCAGAGTATGCTTGACGATGATCCTCGATCCGGTCACCGCTCGCATCACTTTCGACCACACGCGGATGGCCTCGTCCGAGATCTTGTAGATGCGGTTGAACACGCCGAAAGTCACATAGCCGTTGCGGAGCATGGGAAGCTCCGAAGGCGGCACGTCCAGGATCGGATCGGTCGTGATCAGACACGGCAGATCATGAACCTTTTCGGACAGCAGATGGCGCGCCGACGGCGGAATGAAAATCGGATCCGCAAGCAAATAGTCCATGGTCTGAAGCCCGGTCCCGGTCGCATGTCCGAAACCGGTGACCTGGACGGGAGCCGGCTTCCGCGCGAAAACAGGGAGCCTGTTCCCGGTCGAATGCCCCGAGACATCGATCAGGATATCGACCTTGTCGGCTTGAATGCGATCGGCCAGCTCGTCGTCCGAAAGCTGCCAGGCGTCGACCCAGACGTCCGCCGTCGACTTGAATTGGGCGGTCATCTCGTCTCGTAACGGCGAGCACGAGTAGCAGACGATCTCGAACCTGGCGTGATCATGATGGCGCAGCACCGGCAGCAGGCCGAACGCCGCCGAGTGGTACCAGAACTCGGCAGCGACATATCCGATTACGATCCTTCTGTCCGGATCGAGGTGCCGGGGTGAGAGCTTCCTTTGCGGCAATCTGGCGCCGATCGCGTCCCACCAATGTTTTCGCGCGGCCTGCTGGACCGCGAAATCGGCATCAGAGAGAAAGTCCAGAAAGTAGATCTTCCGCGCGATCAGGTCCGCATGATCAGGCGCCATTGCCAGCGCGGCGTCGAGATGTTCGATCGCGGATGCGATCTCACCCTGTTGTGCAAAACAGGCGCTCAGCAGCGTCATTGCGATCGCGGAGCGCGGATTTTCCTCGAGCAAGGTCGTGCAGGCCAGGATCGCCTGCGCCGTATTCCCTGCGTTGAGCGAGACTTTCGCCTTCCCTTCCAAGGCCACCTCGAGCTTGGGCGAAAGCGCAAGTGCTGCATCAAAATCCGCGGCCGCCCGTTCCGACCGCGACAGCTCGAGATTGAGCCGTCCGCGGTGTGCCAGGGCCTTGGCCGAATGGGGCCTGATCGTGAGCGCCGCTGCGAGCGCGGCTTCCGCCTCATCGTAGTGCTTGAGGTCAATGCTGACCGTGCCTTTGCCGACGAGCGCTTCCGCGTGACGGGGCTGAAACAACAAGGCGCGATCGAAACTTTGCTTGGCGCGGTCGAACCGGTGCAGCGCCAGCTCGGCAATGCCACGGTTGCAAAGCGCGTCGGCATAGTCCGGCTTCAGCGCAATGGCGCGATCGTACAGTTCGATGGCCTGTTCGGGCAGGCTCATGTGGAGCAAGGTATTGCCAAGGCTGGTGAGGGCCAGCACGAAATTTGGCTTCAGCGCGATCGCCTTCTCCTGACATGCGCGGGCTGCATCAAATTGCCTGAGGTCCAGGTGCACGGTCGCGAGATTGTTATAGGCCTCGTGCGAGCGCGGATCGATCGCGATCGCACGCTCGAGCAGCTGTCGCGCCTCCTCGATGCGCCCGCCATGACGCACGCACAGGCCGAGCAGGTGAGTGGCGTCGAAATGATCGGGCACAGCTTGCAGGATCTGGCGGCAGAGAGCATCCGTCTCCGCATATCGGCCCTGGCCATAGGCGCTCGCCGCAGCGGCGATGATGGTGTCCGCCTGCTTCTTCAATTTCTTCTGCAATCGCGCGTTCTGGAATGCGCGCGCGCCGGCGCCGCTGCTCTGCAAGGTATCTCTCCGGAGGATGGCCCGGGAAGAGTCTAGCTGATTCGCAAGCGTCACCGGCCGGTCAGCCGGCCCGGCAACATCCGGGATTTCCGGTTATCAGCGCAGGAACTGGCTCAGGAACAGCTTCGTGCGGGCTGCCTACGCAACGTCGCCGCCTTCGGAGGCGGCGGCACAATAGTCGCGCCAGAACTGGCGATAGCCCGCTTCGACCTCACGCGTGTAGACTCCGACATTGCCGGCGGGCGAAGCTGCGATCTGGGCCGGCAACTCGGCACGCAGCTTCGCCAGATGAGAGGGCTGCGCCGCGTATCTGCAGGCGATCTTGGCGTAGCCCTCGTCATCCTCGGCGACCCAGTCACCGAGACCGACGGCAGCCACGATGGAGGCGCCGGCGCGCGAGGAGGCCCCGTTGCCGAGCTTGGCTACGACTGGAACGCCCTTGTAGAGCGATTCCCAGGTGCTGATGCCGCCATTCTGCGGGAACGTATCGAGGGAAATATCGACCTTGGCAAAGGCCAGCAGATGGTCGTTGCGCGAGGTCGAGCCCATGCAGGTAATATTCTCTTCGGCAATGCCCAGCGCCACGAAACGCGCGATCAGGCTATCGCGCAGCAAGGGATCGTCGAGCAGACCGTGCTTGAGGATGATCTTGGATCCCGGCACCTCTCGCATCACGCGCGACCAGACACGGATCGCAGCATCCGATATCTTGTAGATGCGGTTAAACACACCGAAGGTAACGTAGCCGTTGCGAAGCATCGGAAGCTCGGAGGGCTGCAGATCCGAGACCGGCTCAATCGTGATCAGGCACGGCAGATCGTGGATTTTCTCGGCAAACAAATGCCGAACCGAGGGCGGAATGAAAATGGGATCCGCGAGCACATAGTCCATGGTCTGAAGGCCCGTGCCTGTCGCGTGTCCGAAGCCCGTGACCTGGATGGGGGCAGGCTTCCGCGCGAAAACAGGGAGCCTGTTACCGGTCGTGTGCCCCGAAACGTCGATCAGGATATCGACATTGTCCGCCTGAATACGATCGGCCAGTTCGTCGTCCGACAGCTGCCAGGCGTTGACCCAGACGTCCGCCAGTGACTTGAACTTGGCGGTGTACTCATCCTGTGTCGGCCAGCAGTAATAGCAGATGATTTCAAATCGGGCGTGATCATGATGATTCAACACCGGCAGCAAGGTGAGCGCCGCCGAGTGTTGCTGGAATTCAGAGGCAACATAGCCGACCACAATCCGCTTTTCGGGATCGAGCGGCCGCTTCGGCAGTTCCCGTCGCGGCAGCTTGGCGCCGATCAAGTCCCACCAATCTCTTCGCACCGCCTGCTGGACCACGAAATCGGCCTCTGCGCGGTAGTCCTGCAAGAAGATCTTGCCCCTGATCGCTTCGGAATAGTCCGGTCTGATCGCCAGCGCAGCATCGAGATATTCGATCGCGGTGTCGATCTCTCCCTGGTGTGAATAAGCGAATCCCATCAGGGCCACTCCGATCTCGGAGCGCGGATTTTGCTCGATCAAGCTCGTGGCGGCCGCAATGGCCTGCGCGGTCTTTCCCTGCAGGAGGCAGGTCTGTGCCTTGCCCCGGAGGGCCAGTTCGAGCTTGGGCGAAATCGCAAGCGCCGCATCGAAATCCGCGAGCGCCTGGTCCAGGCGCGACAGTTCGAAATGGAGCCGCCCGCGCTGGGCCAGGATTCTCGGCGAACCGGGCTTGATCGCGAGCGCCAGGGCAAACTTGGCCGCCGCCTCGTCGTGGTGCCGAAGCTCCATGCTGACCATGCCCTTGCCGACGATTGCCTCCGCGTGATGCGGCTGAAACAGCAGGGCGCGATCGAAACTGTCCTTGGCGCGCGCGAACTGTCCAATCATCATCTCGACCATGCCGCGATTGCAGAACGCGTCGGCACAGTCCGGTTTGGCTTTGATTGCGCGCTCGTGCAGATCGATTGCCTGTCCGAACAGCCCCAAATGCATCAGCGTGTTGCCGAGATTGGTCAGCGCGACCGCGAAATTCGGTTTCAGCGCGATGGCCCTCTCCTGGCACCGCCGCGCCTCCTCGTAGTTGCCGAGGTCGAAATGCACGGTCGCGAGGTTATTATGGGCATCGTGCAAACGGGGATCGATGGCAATCACGCGCTCAAGCAGCTCTTGCGCCTCCTCCAGGCGCCGGCCGTCATGCGCGCACATGCCGAGCAGGTGCGTAGCATCGACATGATCCGGAAGCGCTTTGAGGATCTCACTGCAGAGCGCCTCGGTCTCCGCATATCGGCCCTGGCCATAGGCGGCCGCAGCGGCGGAGAGGACGGCGTCCGCCTGCTTCATCAATTTCTTCTGCAATCGCGCGTTCTGGAATGCGCGCGCGCCGCCGCCGCTGCTCTGCAAGGTGTCTCTCCGGAGGATGGCCCGGGAAGAGTCTAACTGATTCGCAAGCCCGGCCGGCCGGTCGGCTGGCGCGGTGATACCCCCGGGATTTCCCGGGGCTCAGCGCAGTATCTGGTTCAGCAACCACAATAGTGGCGCCAGAACTGGCGGTAAGCCGCTTCGACCTCGCGCGTGTAGAGTCCGACATTGCCGGCGCGCGACGCCGCGATCCGAGCCGGCAACTCGGCGCGCAACTTCGTCAGATGAGCGGGCTGCGCCGCATATTTGCATGCGATCCCCGCATAGCCATCGTCGTCCTCGGCGACCCAGCCGTCGAGACCGACGGCAGCCACGATCGACCCGCTGGCACGCGACGAGGCCCCGTTGCCGAGCTTGGCGACGACCGGAACGCCCCCATAGAGCGATTCCCAGGTGCTGACGCCGCCGTTTTGCGGGAACGTATCGAGCGAAATGTCGACCTTCGCATAGGCCAGCAGATGCTCATGGCGCGAGGTCGAGCCCAGGCAGACGATGTTCTCCACGGCAACGCCCCGCGCCACGAAACGCGCGACCAGTCTGCCGCGCAGCAAGGGATCGTCAAGCAGGGTATGCTTGATGATGATCTTCGAACCCGTCACCTCGCGCATCACTGTCGACCACACGCTGATGGCCTCGTCCGAGATCTTGTAGATGCGGTTGAACACGCCGAAGGTTACATAGCCGTTGCGGAGCATTGGAGGCTCCGAAGGCGGCACATCCAGGATGGGATCGATCGTGATCAGGCACGGCAGATCATGAACTTTTTCGGCCAGCAGATGACGCGCCGATTGCGGAATGAAGATGGGATCCGCGAGCACATGGTCCATGGTCTGAAGGCCGGTACCGGCGGCGTGTCCGAATCCCGTGACCTGGATGGGGGCCGGCTTGCGGGCGAAGACATGGAGCCTGTTGCCGGTCGAATGCCCGGACACGTCGATCAGAATATCGATCCCGTCGGCCTGGATGCGATCGGCCAGTTCGTCGTCCGAAAACTGCCAGGCGTCGACCCATACGTCCGCCGTCGATCTGAATTTGTCGGTCATCTCGTCTCGTAACGGCGAGCACGAGTAGCAAACGATCTCGAACCTGGCGCGATCATGATGGCGCAGCACCGGTAGCAGAGCGAACGCTGCCGAGTGGTTCCTGAATTCGGACGCGACATATCCGATCGAGATCCGCTTGTCCGGATCGAGCTTACGAGGCGACAACGCCCGTTGCGGCAGTTTGGCGCCGATAGCGTCCCACCAATGTTTTCGCGCGGCCTGCTGGACCGCAAAATCGGCGCCTGGGAGATAGTCCAGAAGGAAGATCTTGCGCCCGATCAAGTCCGCATAGTCCGGCGCGATTGCCAGCCCAGCGTCGAGATGCTCGAGCGCCGTCGCGATCTCTCCCTGGCTCGCATAGCAGGAAGCCAGAAGCGCAATTCCGATGTCGGACCGCGGATTTCCCTCGAGCAATGTCTGGACGGCCGCCATCGCCTCCGCCGTGTTGCCCTTGAGAATGTTGACTTGCGCTTTTCCCTGCAAGGCCACTTCGAGCCTTGGCGAAAGCGCCAGCGCCGCGTCGAAGTCCGCGAGCGCCTGCTCCAGCCGCGACAGATCGAGATTGAGCCGACCGCGCTGCGCGAGAATCCTCGGTGAATCCGGCTTGATCGCGAGCCCTGCTGCGATGGCGGCGGCCGCATCTTCGTAATGCCGGAGCTCGATGCACACCATGCCCTTGCCCGCGATCGCCTCCGCATGACGCGGCTGAAACACCAGAGCGCGATCGAAACTCTCCTTGGCGCGCTCGAACTGGCCCTTGATCAGCTCCGCCATGCCGCGATTGCAGAATGCATCGGCATAGTCCGGCTTCAGCCTGATAGCGCGTTCGTGCAGTTCGATCGCCTGCTCGCTGAGGCCGATGTGCAGCAGCGTATTGCCGAGATTGGTCAGAACGATCGGAGAATTCGGCTTCAGCGCAATGGCCTTCTCCTGGCATGCGCGGGCGTCCTGAAATTTTTGGAGATTGAAATACACGGCCCCGAGATTGCCATGGGCATCGGGCGAACGCGGATCGAGCGCAATCGCGCGCTCGAGCAGCTGTTGCGCCTCGTCGAGCCGCCCGCCATCATACGCGCGCAGGCCGAGCAGGTGTGCGGCGTCGAAATGATCCGGAACCTCCGTCAGAATCTGACGGCAGAGCGTCTCAACCTCCGCATATCTGCCCTGTCCGAGCGCCTGAACCGCGACGGACATGACCGCGTCCGCCTGCTTCTTCAACTTCTTCTGCAATCGCGCGTTCTGGAATGCGCGCGCGCCGGCGCTGCTCTGCAAAGTCTCTCTCCGGAGGATGGCCCGAAAAGAGGCTAGCCGATTCGCATGGTGCCAGGCTGGCGGGGCAGTTAGACCGGCGAGGCCACCGGATCGCAGGTGCTCAGCGCAGGATCTGGCTCAGGAACAGTTTTGTGCGGGCGTGCTGCGGGGCCGCGAAGAACTCGTTGGGCGTGTTGGCCTCGATGATCTGGCCGGCGTCCATGAACACCACGCGGTTGGCGACTTCGCGGGCAAAGCCCATCTCGTGCGTGACGACCAGCATGGTCATGCCCTCCTCGGCGAGGTCGACCATGGTATCGAGCACTTCCTTGACCATTTCGGGGTCCAGCGCCGAGGTCGGCTCGTCGAACAGCATCACCTTCGGGTTCATCGTCAGCGCGCGGGCGATCGCGACGCGTTGCTGCTGACCGCCGGACATCTGCCCCGGAAACTTGTTGGCCTGGTGCGGGATCTTGACCCGCTCCAGAAACTTCATCGCCGCCTCCTCGGCGTCCTTCTTGGGGATGTTGCGCACCCAGATCGGCGCCAGCGTGCAATTGTCCAGCACGGTCAGGTGCGGGAACAGGTTGAAGCTTTGGAACACCATGCCGACTTCGCGCCGCACGGCGTCGACGTGCTTGAGGTTCGGCCCGAGCTCGATACCGTCAACGACGATCTCGCCCTCCTGGAATTCCTCCAGCGCGTTGATACAGCGGATCAGCGTCGACTTACCCGAGCCTGACGGGCCGCAGATCACGATGCGCTCGCCCTTGCGGACCTCGAGGTCGATGTCGCGCAGTACGTGAAACTCGCCGTACCATTTGTTCAGGCCGGAAATCTTGACGATGGAGTCGGACATTGGTGAGCTCGATCAGTTGCGGCGGTGAGCGTTGAGGCGGTGTTCGACGAAGAGCGAGTAGCGCGACATCCCAAAGCAGAAGATGAAGTAGATGATCCCGGCGAAGGCAAAGCCGGTGAACGCGGTCGACGGCGACGACCATTTCGGGTCCGAGAACGACGCCCGCAGCGAGCCCAGGAGATCGAACAGCGCCACGATCGAGACCAGCGAAGTGTCCTTGAACAGCGAAATGAAGCTGTTGACGAGGTTCGGAATGACGTGGCGCAGCGCCTGCGGCAGCACGATCAGCGAGCTCGTCTTCCACCAGGACAGCCCCAGCGCCGCAGCCGCCTCGCCCTGCCCGCGCGGGATCGCGGCCAGCCCGCCGCGGACGTTCTCGGCCTGATAGGCGCCTGTGAACAGCGCGATGCCGATCAGCGCGCGGACGAGACCGTCGACCGTGAAATTACCGGGCAGGAACAGCGGCAGCATGTAGGTGGCGAAGAACAGCACGGTGATCAGCGGCACGCCGCGCCAGAACTCGATGAAGGCGATCGAGAATATCCGGATCAGCGGAATGGTCGAGCGTCGCCCAAGCGCCAGCGCAATGCCGATCGGCAGCGAGGTGACGATGCCGGTGACGGAGACCACCAGCGTCACCAGAAGCCCGCCCCACAAATTCGTCGTGACGATCGGCAGTCCGCCGTGATCGAGCCCCATCAGCTCGATGACGATCGCGATGGCGACGAAGGTCGCGATGCTGGATGTCAGGGCCCGCACGCCGGTGCGAACGCCGCCGCCGAGAACGAAGGCGATCAGCGAGACGATCGCGGCCGTGATGGCGAAATCGACCCAGACCGACTGGCCTGTCCCCTGGAGCTGGTCGCGCAGCCAGGTCAGCGGAAAGATCAGCCAGTAGATCGCAGTACCAACAAGCACGATGAAATTGCCGACGACCCACAACAGCGGCGCGGCAGCGGACGTCTTGCCGAGACCGAGCAGAGCCTGCCCGGCGCCGATGATGCTGTCGTCGAACAATTGCAGCAGGTCGGCTGTCGAACTCAGGCCAAATCCCTTGATGCCGCCGCCGTGCAGCAGAAAGAATGCAACCACTGGAAACGCGAAGAAGAACAGGCCGGCGTTCAGGCCTTTCGACGGCAGCCGCGGAATGAGCAACGGCAACAACAGGACCACCGCCAGGACGAGCGTGAGGTTGACCCGCCAGCGTTCGGCCTCGGGGTAGAAGCCGTAGATCAGTTGCGGCAGCTTGGCCTGGATATAGGGCCAGCAGGCGCCGACCGCAAAGCCGGCGTTCTCTGCGAGGCAGGCCGTGCGATCCTTGCCGGTCCAGACTGCATCGACCACCAGGAACCTGACGGAAGGAATGATGGTGAACCAGAGCAGCAAGGCGCCGACGATCGTAAGCAGGACGTTGGTCGGCGAGTTGAACAGGCGCGTCCGCACGAGGCCGATGAAGCCCGTGGTCTTCACCGGCGCGGGGCGCTCATCGAGAAGGTCCTGGCGGACGAAGCTGGGCGAGGCGATATCGCTCATGCGCCGAGACTCCGGCTGACGCGCCAACCGTAGACGCTCATGATGGCGCTGGTGATCAGCGAGATCAGGAGATAGACGCCCATCGTCATGGCGATGATCTCGATGGCCTGCCCGGTCTGGCTCAGCGACGTGCCGGCGAACACGGAGACGAGGTCAGGATAGCCGATCGCGACGGCCAGCGACGAATTCTTGGTGAGATTGAGGTACTGGTTGGTCAGCGGCGGAACGATGACGCGCATCGCCTGCGGCACGACGACCAGGCGAAGCGTGGTGCCGCGGCTCAGGCCCAGCGACGATCCCGCTTCCATCTGTCCGCTGTGGACGGAGAGGATGCCCGCGCGCACGATCTCGGCGATGAAGGCGGCGGTATAGGTCGACAAGGCCAATGTCAGCGCCACGAACTCGGGGATGATCCGCGAGCCGCCCGCGAAATTGAAGCCCTTGAGCTGCGGCAACTCGAAGGTGAAGGGCAGACCTGATATCAGCATGGTGACGAGCGGCAGCCCGAACAGCAGGCCCAGCACATAAGGCCAGATCCGGATCATCTGTCCCCGCTGAAACAGCGCCCGGCGCGCATAGACGCGCAACGCCAGCGAAGCCACGATGCCGAATACCAGCACCGCCAGGAACGCCTCGAAGCCGCTCTCGCCGATCGGGCGGGGAATGACGAGGCCGCGATTGCTGACGAAGGCGATGCCGAACAGCGAAATGCTCTGCCGCGGATTGGGCAAGGCCGCGAGCACCGCCAGGTACCAGAACAGGATCTGGAATAGCAGCGGCAGGTTGCGGATCACCTCGACATAGATCTCGCCGACGCGCGCCACGAGCCAGTTGGGCGACAGCCGGCACAGCGCGACGATGAAGCCGATCAGGGTAGCAAAGACGATGCCCACCACCGAGACCACGAGCGTGTTGAGAAGCCCGACCACGAACACGCGCAGGAACGTGTCCGAGCCGGTATACGAGATCAGTGTCTGATTGACATCGAAACCGGCATTGTTCCCGAGGAAGCCGAAGCCAGCGGCAATGTGCTGGTTCTCGAGGTTGGCGCGGGCGTTGGAGACGATTTCATAGGCAATCCAGCCCAGGACCGCGGCGAAGGCAAACTGGACGGCGATGCCGTTCCAGCCTGTCTTGCCGCCCAGCACGCGCCTGATCTTCAGCGCGATCTGGGGCGGCGGTTTGCGAGCCTCGGTGCTCATCGCCGCTGCCAGTGGGTCAAGCGGGATCAGCGGATCGGCGGCGCGTACTGGAGACCGCCCTTGTTCCAGAGATTGTTGAGACCCCGATTGATGGCGAGCGGCGAGCCCGCGCCGACGTTGCGGTCGAACACTTCGCCGTAATTGCCGACGGCTTTCACGATGCGCACCACCCAGTCCTTGGTCAGGCCGAGCTGCTCACCGAAATTGCCGTCGGTGCCGAGGACGCGCTTCATCTCCGGATTTTCCAGCTTCGCCTTCTCGTCGACGTTCTTCGCGGTCACGCCGAGCTCTTCGGCGGTGATCATGGCAAACAGCGTCCATTTCACGATGTCGAACCATTGGTCGTCGCCGTGGCGCACCATCGGTCCGAGCGGCTCCTTCGAGATGATTTCCGGAAGCACCATGTGATCGCCGGGATTGGCAAGCTTCAGGCGGTTGGCGTACAGGCCCGACTGGTCGGTGGTGAAGACGTCGCAGCGTCCGGCCTCATAGGCCTTGACCGTTTCGTCGTTGGTGCCGAATGCGATCACCTCGTACTTCATGTTGTTGGCCTTGAAGTAGTCGGCGAGATTCTGCTCGGTGGTGGTGCCGGTCTGGACGCAGACCGAGGCGCTGTTGAGCTCGAGCGCAGAATTCACCTTGAGCGACTTCTTCACCATGAAGCCCTGCCCGTCATAATAGGTCACGCCGGTGAAGTTGGCGCCGAGCGAGGTGTCGCGCGAGATGGTCCAAGTGGTGTTGCGCGACAGCACGTCGACTTCGCCGGATTGCAGCGCCGTGAAGCGGTCCTTGGCGGAGAGCGGCACGTACTTGACCTTGGTCGGATCGTTGAAGATCGCCCCGGCGATCGCGCGGCAGACGTCGACGTCAAGCCCGGTCCAGTTGCCCTTGTCGTCGGGCGAGGAGAAGCCGGGCAGACCCTGGCTGACGCCGCAGGACAGCATGCCCCGGTCCTTGATGGTCTTGAGCGTTTGCGCATCGGCGGCTCGGGCAGTCAGGCCGGCGGCGAGAGCAAGAGTGAGAGCCAAGGTTACGCGTTTCATGGGCTTTAGGCCTTTCAAAGTCGTCTCAAGGTCTGGAACGTTGTCTTTGGGATCGTCTCTGCCAGGGCTAGCCGTATCAAGACCAGCCTTGCAAGAGTCATGCTGGAAAACCAAGAATCATGCTGGAAAACCTTGCCGATCACTCGCCGATCCCGGGAGGCCCATACCTTAATCCCCGCCGAAAGGCGCCCGCCGTTATGGCTGTGGCGCAAGGCCCGGTCAGGCGATGGATCGAAGCTCGCGGCAGGCCCCTCAACATGCAGCGACTGAATAGCACGTACGCATCTCAGAACGACTGGCGAGCCGGGTCAAGGGGTTGACCGGACTCTTCTGTGTTCTGTTATTAACGAGGGCGGCCCCCGGCCGTCCCGTCAGGCGCCGAGCGCCGAGCGGAAACGCGGTTTTGAAAGCAGACGCATGGATTCCTCGCACCCCTCCGAGCAACACGCCGAGACCCGGCTGGTCACCTCCGGCCGCGACACCAAGGCGCAGAAGGGGTTCGTCAACCCGCCGGTCTTCCACGGCTCGACCGTGCTCTATCCGACCGCCGAGGACCTGCACGCTCATCGCGGCGAGTTCCAGTACGGCCGGCACGGCACGCCGACCACCCGAGCGTTCCAGGAGACCCTGATGGCGCTGGAGGGGCCGCAATGCGCCGGGGTCGGCATCGTGCCGTCCGGGCTGTCGGCGATCTCCACCACCCTGCTCTCGGTGCTGAAGGCCGGCGACCACATTCTGGTCTGCGACAACGTCTATCGGCCCTCGCGCAATTTCTGCAACGGCATGCTCACCCGCTTCGGCATCGAAACCATCTACTTCGATCCGATGATCGGCGCCGGCATCGACAAGCTGTTCAAGCCCAACACAAGCGCGGTGCTGGTCGAGGCGCCCGGCTCGCAATCGTTCGAGATGCCGGACATCCGTGTCATCGCAGAGGTCGCACATGCCCGCGGCGCGCTCGTCATCGACGATAACACCTGGGCGACGCCGCTCTATCACCGCTCGCTCGAGCAGGGCGTCGACATCAGCATGCAGGCCGCCACCAAATATATCGGCGGCCATTCCGACATCATGTTCGGCACCATCTCGGCCAATGCCAAGGCCTGGCCGCAGATCGCCGAAGGCATCCGCCTGCTCGGTGTCTGCGCCGGCCCCGATGACGTCTTCCTGGCGCTGCGCGGCCTGCGCACGCTGTCGGTGCGCCTGGCGCAGCATCATCGCTCCGGGCTCGACATGGCGCGCTGGCTTGCGAGCCGTCCCGAGGTCGCCCGCGTGCTGCATCCGGCGTTAGAGACCGATCCGGGCCATGCGATCTGGAAGCGCGATTTCACCGGCGCGTCTGGCCTGTTCAGCATCGTCTTGAAGCCGGCGCCGCAGAAGGCGGTCGACACCATGCTCGATACGCTCAAGCTCTTCGGCATGGGCTTCTCCTGGGGCGGCTTCGAGAGCCTGGTGATTCCCTTCGATTGCGACACCTATCGCACTGCCACGAAATGGTCGCCGGGCGGCCCGACGCTGCGTCTGCACATCGGGCTCGAAAGCGTCGACGACCTCAAGGCCGATCTCGATCGCGGCTTCGCTGCCCTCAAGGCAGCAATGTGAGCCTGCTCACAAGGCATCGCGCCTCGGGACGCGGCAATCGCGCGCCGGCGGACGCGTCAACCCGCGCCGGGGGAACGTGCAGCCGACGCAAACGTTAACGCTGATGCGCCAACAAGGGGTTTGATCCGCTGGCGTTTGGCGTTAGCCTCACCGATCGACTCTAATCCGGACTCGGAGTATGGGAACGTTGGTTCTGCTCGATCTGATGGGCGGCGTTGCGCTGCTGCTGTGGGGCCTGCACATGGTCCACAGCGGGATTTTGCGCGCCTTCGGCCCCGACCTGCGGCGACTGCTGGGCAAGGCGCTCAGCAACCGCTTCAGCGCGTTTGCCGCCGGTCTCGGCCTCACCGCCCTGCTCCAGAGCAGCACGGCAACTGCGCTGATCACCAGCTCGTTTGCGGCCGAAGGCCTCGTGAGCGTCGCCGCCGCGCTCGCCATCATGCTGGGGGCCAATGTCGGCACGACGCTGATCGTGCAGGTGCTGTCGTTCAATATCGCGGCCGCCGCACCCGTCCTGTTCGTGTTCGGGCTCGTCGCCTTCCGCGCCGGCCCGCGGTCGAGGATCAAGGATATCGGCCGTGTCCTCATCGGCCTCGGACTGATGCTGCTGTCGCTGCACATCCTGCTCGACACGCTGGCGCCCGCGGAGAACGCGCCGGGTGTTCGTGCCATGATGTCGGCGATCACGGGCGATCCCGTGCTCTGCATCGTCATCGCCGCGCTCGTGACCTGGGCGGTACATTCGAGCGTCGCCAGCGTGCTGCTGATCATGTCGCTGGCGTATTCGCAGTTCATCACGCCCTATGCGGCGCTGGCCCTGGTGTTAGGGGCCAATCTTGGCAGCGCCATCAACCCCGTGTTCGAAGGCGCCAGGCGCGACGATGCCGCGAGCTACCGCCTGCCGGTCGGCAATCTCGTCAACCGCGTGATCGGGGTTGCACTGGTACTGCCGTTCCTCGGCACGATCGCCGAGCACATGCATGCCTGGCAGCCGGATCTCGCCAAGATGACGGCGGCCTTCCACATCGCCTTCAACGTCGGCACAGCCGTCATCTTCATCGGCCTGCTCGATACCATGTCGCGTCTCCTGACCCGGCTGCTGCCCGATCGCATCAAGGAAGACGATCCGGCCCGGCCGCGCTATCTCGACGAATCGGCACTGGAGACGCCGTCACTGGCGCTCGCCGACGCGGCGCGTGAGGCCTTGCGCATGGGCGATTTCGTCGAGGTGATGCTGCGCAAGGTGATGGCGGCGATGATGACCGGCGACCGCGCGCTGGTCGACCAGGTCTCTAAGTCGGACAATGTCGTCGACGGCCTCGACGAAGCCATCAAGCTCTACGTGACGAAATTGATGCGGGGCAGCCTCGACGAGAGCGAGGGCCGGCGGGCGATGGAGATCATCTCCTTCGCCATCAATCTGGAACATATCGGCGACATCATCGACAAGAGTCTGAGCGAACTCGCCACCAAGAAGATCAAGCGTCGCTTTCAGTTCTCGCCCGAGGGCGCCGAGGAGCTCGCCGCCTTCCACAAGCGCACGATGGACTCGCTGCGCATCGCCTTCGGCATCTTCATGTCGGGCGACGCCAACGAGGCGCGCAAGCTGCTGGTCGAGAAGACGGCGCTGCGCAACACCGAGCTTGCCGCAGTCGAGCGCCACCTCGACCGCCTGCGCGAGGGCCGCCCCGAGACCCTCGAGACCACGTCGCTGCATCTCGACGTGCTGCGCGATTTGCGCCGCATCCATTCGCACATCTGCTCGGTCGCCTATCCCGTGCTCGACGCGGCGGGCGAGCCTTATCGTAGGCACGAGGCAGATACCGCCGCGCTGCCCGCAGCAGGTGCGGCGTCGGCGCTTCCGCGCTAGTCGCCTCGGATCAGCGCTCCAGCGTCTGTGAGCCGCGGCCGCGGTTCTTGATGATCAGCATGATGTTGCGGATATAGATGATGGTCGCGAGCGCCTGGCCGAGGATGATGACCGGCTCGCGCTTGACGACGCCATAGACCAGCGTCATCAGCCCGCCGCCCATGGAGCAGAACCAGAACGCCATCGGCACCACGCTGTTGCCGGCGCGCTCGCTCGCGATCCATTGCACCAGAAAGCGCGCGGTGAAGAACAGCTGCGCGACGAGGCCGAACGCCAGCCAGAAATCGAACTTGGCGACGAAGACGTCGTAGAGATAATTGTTCAACGCCTGACCGTACTGGATGATCATGCTTGCACCTCAGACACATCCGGCGTCGGCTTCTTGCGGCGGATCAGCCACCACACGCCCACGAGATCCATGATGCCGATCCACAGCCGGTCGAAGAAACCGTAATTGGACACGCCGGAATGGCGCGGCCGGTCGATCACGTCGACATAGGCGATCTCAAAACCCTCGCGGCGCACCAGCGCCGGCAGGAAGCGATGCAGCCCGTCGAAATAGGGCATCATCAGGAACACCTCGCGCCGGAACGCCTTCAATCCGCAGCCGGTGTCGCGCGTACCGTCCTTCAGGATCGCGTTGCGAACGCCGTTGGCGACGCGCGACTGTAATTTCTTGAAGCCGGTATCCTTGCGGCCGACGCGTTGTCCCGCGGCCAGTCCGACCTTGCTACCCTTCTCGACCGCCGCGATCAGGTCGGGCAGGAAAGCCGGATTGTTCTGGCCGTCGCCGTCGAGCGTCGCCACGATGGCGCCGCGCGCGGCGCGCACGCCGCTGCGCACTGCCGCCGATTGACCGCCCGATTTGGCATGACGAAGCTGCCGCAGATTGTCCCGCCGCTGCATGATGGCAGCGAGCCGGTCGCCGGTCGCATCCGTCGATCCGTCGTTGACGTAGATGATCTCATAGGCCCAGCGGCCATCGAGCGCCGTGCCGATCTCCGCGATCAGCGGTGCGATATTGTCGGCTTCGTTGCGCACGGGGACGACGATGGAAACCGAAGGCTGGGACGACAAATCGAAGCTCGTGGTTGGAATGGGCTTGGCTCGGGAACCGGCGGTCCCGGCAGGCAGCCGCTTTTATGGGGCGGATGCCCCGTGGGCAACCCTTTTGAGGTGGCCCGAGACCGCCCCTGCAAGAGGCACAATGGTGCCGTCAGAACGAATGGCAAAGCCGAGCCTGCGGGCCGCGAACCAGTAGCGCACCGCCATGGCGCCGACCATGCCGACCAAGGCGCCGGCCACCACGTCACTCGGGTGATGCGCGAGCAGCACCAGCCGCGTCAGCAGGATCCCGATTGCGTAAGTGAACATGAACACGCGCAGGCGCGGCCACAGCGCCGAGACCGCAAACGCCAGCGCGAACGCCGTCACCGCATGACCCGACGGCAGGCTGGCATAGGCCCCCGTCCCCTCGAACGGGATGAAGTTGAACGGATTGGCCTTGCCGCCGACGAACGGACGTCCGCGACCGATGAGATATTTCAGGATCTCGGCGACGAATACGGACAGGGCAACAGAGAGAAACATGAACTGCAGCCGCGTGCCGAGGCCGAGCAGTAACGTGCGGCGGGTCCCGTGCCATCCCGCTGCAACCAGCGCCAGGACCAACAGCGCACCCCCGAGCACCGAGAGCACATACTCGTCCTTGCCGAAATCGGTGAGGATGCGGATCGGCCACAGGCCGGGCGCGCCACGCGCCGGCATCAGCTGGATCTCGGTCTGATCGAACGCGAGCATCAGCACGATGACCAGGGCTGCGCCGGCCGCGCTGAGCCATAGCGAATGCCGCGCCAGCTTTCGTGCGGCCTCGGCGCGGCGCGAATGCGAGGGCGTCCGCACCAGTTGCGCCAGGGCGCGCCCCGACACCGCGAGCAATTGCGCGGGATAGCTCGGGCGCGGCGCGACGTCGGTTGGCGCCGGCATCCTACTCGGTGCCTTCCGAGCGGAAGATCGAGATCGAGATCGCGCGCCCTTGCGAGAAATTATAGCCGTCGATGCGCGTGCCAACCTTGTAGCGCAGCCCGATCGCCTCGGCGCGCTGCACGAAGCCGCGCTCAGAACGCTGCTCGACCAGCGCGAAACGGCAGCTCCCCTGCCGCAGGAAATCCGCCGCGCCCGAACCGTCGGTGAGCAGCGTCTGCGTGCCGGTCAGGAAGACGAGGCTCGGCTCGTGATAGCCGGCCGCGGCCGCCTTCGGCCCGACGCAGGTGACGTTGCGAAGTGCGCGTGCGACCTCGATGCTCGGAAACACCGGCGTCAGCGACGGCAGCACGATGCCGTAGACCACGACCGCCAGCATCAGGGCTGCGACCAGCGCGTTGAGCAGCGAGCGTTCGGCGTGGTTGTTGTCGTGAAGCCACCACGCGAACAGGCCGAAGATCAGCGAGGCCGCGATGAACGGCCAGGCCACGAAAGCAGGCTGCCGCGTCAGCATCACCGCGCCGACGACTGCGATGATCGAGCCGCCAACGGGGATCGCGAACCACCAGGCCGAGCCGCGCATCAACCAGGACCAAGACAGCACGCGCCGCTCCAACGCGCCGGCGGTGAGGATCGCGATCGCAGGGTAAAGCGGCAGCACATAATGCGGCAGCTTGGTCAGCACCGCCTCGAACACGATCCAGGACGGGACCAGCCAGGCCAGCAGGAATTGCGCGCCGGGCTCGCGCCGCGCGCGCCAGACTGCGGGCGCCGCCATCGCCGCCAGCGGCGCTCCGGGCCAGAACGTGATCCAGAACAGCACCAGATACAGTCCAGGCGGCGCGCCGTGGGATTCCTGGGCGCCTAACTTGCTCAGCATGTCGCCACCGACGGAATCGGCGAAGAAGGCATCGCCCGCGCGCCAGAAGATCGCGACGAACCAGGGCAGCACCAGCACCAGCATCCACATCAGGCCCCAGAGCGGACGCAGCTTCCATAGCCAGGAGGCGTCGCGGTCCTGGATCGCGAGCGCGACGATGGTCAGGCCGGCGAACATCAGGATTAACGGCCCCTTGATCAGGATGCCGACGGCGAGCGCGGTCCAGAAGATCGCGGGCCAGCTCCAGGGCGGATGCGTCTCGTCCTCGGCGCGCTGCCACGACAGATAGGCCCGTGCCATCGCGCCCATGGCGGCGACCACGCAGAACAGCAGCATCGCGTCGGTTTTCGCGAGCCGTGCCTCGACGCCGAGCAGCACGGAGGCACTCATCAGGAGCGCGGCAAGCACCGCGGCGCGCCGCGTGACGAAGCCGAGCGCCGTCCAGTAAGTCATGAGCACGGCGCCGATCGCGCCGATCAGCGAGGGGAGCCGATAGACCCAGATGCGCAATTCGGCCCGCGGCAGGCCGAGCGCCGATGCCGTCTCGACCGCGGCCGATTGCAGCCAGTAGATGCCGACCGGCTTCTTGTAGCGGACGTCCTCCTGGAAGCGGATGTCGACATAATCGCCGCTCTCGACCATCTGCTTGGTCGCTTGCGCAAAGCGCGCCTCGTCGCGGTCAACCGGTGGAATCGTGAAGAAGCCCGGCAGGAACAGCAGCAACGCGCAAACCAAAAGGAAGCCGACCGCGCGGGCGTGGCTGGCTGTGGCGATGTCGAACATGGACACGAGCCGGCTACCCGGATTCACCGGGGATTTCGGCTCGCGGGGAGCTCCAAAACGGGGTGTGGGGTAGGTCTCGGCCATTGGTTCCGCTTACGCTGAAACCGTTATTGCCACAACCGCTTGAGGCAGGGTCATTGAATTCGAATGACGACTGTGTCCGCGGCGCCCGTGGCGTCGATGACGGTCAGCCGCGCAAAGCCCGGACCGGGCGGATCGATCAGCCGCTGGCGCCGTCCGTCGATCTCGCCCAGCGCCGTTCCGTTAACCATGACGGTCATGGGCAGGACGCCGCCCGCGACCTTGACCGGCATGGCCGCACCGCCCTCGCCACCCGAGCGATCGACATCGATCCGCGAGCCGTTCAGCGGGAACTGGATGTGCAGAGCCTGTTCGCCCCCAGCCCGTACCAGATCACCGACCGGGCGGAACCGCCGCAACGGCAACGGCAGCTTCGCGTTGCTGGCGACCAGGGTTCCCTTCGGTGGTTTCGGCAACGGGACGAGCATCTTGCCGGTCCGGGCGAAGGCGTCGAACAGGATCGGCGCGGCGGCAACCCGGCCGATCAGGCCCGGCACCGGCGCGCCGTCGGGCCGGCCCACCCAGACGCCGATGGTCATGCGGCCGTCGAAGCCCATCGACCAGGCGTCGCGGTAGCCGTAGGAGGTGCCGGTCTTGAAGGCGATGCGGTTGTGGGCCGCGTTCTCCGGTGGCGGGGTGCCCAGCAGCACATTGCCCACCTGCCAGGCCGCGACCTGATCGAGCAGCCGCAGCGGCTCGCGGTCGTCCCTGTCAGTCGTGACCTCGCGCAGCGGCTTGGTGGTGCCGAGCCGGGCGAAGCCCGCATAAAGCTGGGCGAGGTCCTGCAGCGTCACGCCGACACCGCCAAGGCCCATGGCAAGTCCCGGCGCCTCGTCCTTGGGCAGCACCAGATTGCCGCCGGCCTGGCGCAGCCGCGATGCCAGCCGGCTCGCGCCGACGCGGTCGAGCAGGACGATCGCGGGCACGTTCAGCGACATCTGCAGCGCCTTCTTCACCGGCACTGTGCCCTGGAACGTCATATCGAAATTTTCCGGCGCGTAGGAGCCGAAGCGCACGGGCCGATCGTCGATCAGACTGTCGGGATGAACAAAACCGTCCTCGAAGGCGAGCCCATAGATGAACGGTTTCAGCGTCGAGCCCGGCGAGCGGATGGCACGGGTCATGTCGACCTGCCCTGCCCGGCGCTCGTCGAAATAATCCGCCGAGCCGACGCGGGCGAGCACGTCACCGCTCTCGTTATCGACCACGATAATGCCGACCGAGATGTTCGGCCCCAGCGCAATGGCGCGGTCGCGCGCCAGCGACTCCAGCACCTTTTGGAGGTTGGCATCGAGCGTCAGCTTGATGACGGGCGTGTCCTTGGCCGTCGCAAGCGCCGCATCGGAGGCGTGCGGCGCCAGGATCGGCATCGGCTTGCGCAGCTTTGGCACGGCAACGGCCTTGGCCTGCGTCGCGTCGTCGAGGCTGATCTGATGCTCCTCGACCATACGGTCAAGCACGCGGTCACGCGCTTTGCGCGCCGCATCGGGATAGCGATCGAGCCTGCGGGTCTCCGGCGATTGCGGCAGCGCGACCAGCAGCGCGGCCTCAGCCAGCGACAGCCGCTTCGGCTCCTTGCCGAGATAGGCGATCGAGGCGGCGCGAATGCCTTCGAGGTTGCCGCCGTAAGGCGCGAGCGCGAGATAGAGATCGAGGATCTGCTCCTTGCTCAAGCTCCGCTCGATCTCCATCGCACGAATTATCTGCCGCAGCTTTGCGTAGAGCGAGCGCTGCCGCCGCGGCTCCATCAGCCGTGCGAGCTGCATCGAGATGGTCGATCCACCCGAGACGATGTGGCCGCGCGTGGCGAGTTGTAATGCGGCCCGCCCGAGCGCCAGCGGGTCGATGCCGTCATGGGCGTAAAAACGCTGGTCCTCATAGGCAAGCAGCAGCTTTAGATAAGTCGGATCGACGTTCGCCTTCGTCTCGACCGGCAGCCGCCAGCGCCCGTCCGCCATCGCATAGGCGCGAAGCAGCTTGCCGTTGCGGTCGACGATGGTGGTGGAGACCTGGCGGGCTTCGTCGAAGGGCAGCGGGCCGAGGGAGTAGACCCAGGCGACGAAGCCGACAACGGCGAGGATGAGCGTGAGCGCGAGGCCGGAGAGGAGGCGATGGCGCCTGCCCCTTGCTCCGTCATGGCCGGGCTTATCCCGGCCATCCAAATGGTCTCTCACCACATCGCTCATCTCGCCATCACTCACTTCGCCGCCCGCACCTCGACGGTGCCCGTCCCGGTGCGACCGTAGCGCGAGGGATTGTACATGTCCTCGACATAGGCCTGCGGCAGCACGTATTTGCCGGGCGAGACCACACGCACGACATAAGCCACCGTGAAGACCGCCTTGGAATCCGAGGCCCGATCGACGGCCGCCGTGAAGCGGTCGTCGCGGAACTCGGTATCCTCGGGCTCCTGGCCGTCCTCGATCCAGCCCAGCGTGCCGCTGTCGCCCGACGACACCAGTTTTGGATTGTCGATCTCGAGACCGGCCGGCAGATAGTCGGACACCATGATGTGGCCGTACTCGGGCTTCGCCTCGGTGATCTTCAGCACAACAGCGAAGCGGTCGTTCTGCTTGACCTTGCTGATATCGGCCGGCTTGCCGTCGAGCGTGAAGAAGTTGCGCTCGATCTTGAAGCCGTTCGATGCCGCAGGCTCGGGCGTCACCGGCGAGCCCGACACCGAGATCACGGCCTGCACCGGCGCGTCACCGGTGTTGGTAATCTTCAACGGCTTGCCTTCCAGTGTCGTGGCCTTGTAGCTGCGATAGAGCGCAGTCTTGACCGGCTGGCCGTCGACCTCCATCGACAGGTTCTCCTTGGCGAGCGCGCGCGCCGCCAGCACCAGCCACGCATTCTCCTGCGTGGAGGTGTAGGGCGTGAGCCCACGCGCGGTCTCGACCCGCGACACCGCCTGCGTCAGCGTCGCCTTCGGCGCGTTGCCTTCGCTGGCAAGCGACACCAGCGCGGCTGCATCGCGGAGCTGCGAGCCGTAATCGGTGCGGCCGAATTCCAGCACGGGCTTGGGCGAAAGGCTGTCGAGGGCTGCGCCATAGACCCGTTCTGCGCGGTTGCGGTCGCCGACCAGCGCGAGCGCGGCCGCGAGCTGCGACTTCGCGATTGGCGTCGCGAGGTTGGAGAGCTTGGTGTCGGCGAGATAGCGAAGATCGCCGATCGGCGCTGCACCGTTGCGCGCGAGCACGTAGAGACCGTAAGCGAGGTCGCGGCCGCCGTCCTTCTCCGGCTCGTTGCCGTTGACGACCGAATTGCGAATGCGGTCGAGTGCGGTCTTGAACAGGACATCCGGCACCACAAAGCCCTTTTCGCGGGCCCGGGTCAGGAAGTCCGTCACGTAGGCATCGAGCCAGGCGTCGTCGCCGCCGGCCGACCACAGGCCGAACGAACCGTTCGAGCCCTGGCGCGCCAGCAGCCGTTCGATGGCATCGCGGATGCGCTGGTCGACCTCGGTATCCATGGCCAGATGCGCGCCCGTAGCGAGCTCGTTGACATAGAGCAGCGGCATGGCGCGGCTGGTGATCTGCTCCGAGCAGCCATAGGGATAGCGGTCGAGCGCTTTGAGGATCGTCGCCGCATCGAGCGCGGTCGACAGGCTCGCCGAGACCGAGACGCTGCCGGTGCCCGGCACGAGATCGGCGAACATGTCCGAGGTCAGCGTCAGGCTCTCGCCCTTCGCCAGCGTCCGGATCGAGCGCCGCGCCAGCACCTGGGTTGCCGCCTTGACATCGAGCGCATAGTGGCGCGCCAGCGCCAGGCCATTCGGTCCCTTGATGTCGACGTCGAGCGTCGCCTGCCCCGCCGCGGTCGCGTCGACAGCGAGTGTGAACGAATTGCGCTGCTTGGCGGCGAGCTTCACCGTGGTTGCGGGATTGCCGGTCATCTTCACCGGGCCGCCCGTCTTCACGTCGATGACGTAGTCGCCGGCCTGCCCTTCGACATTGTCGATCTCGAGATCGACCGTGCCGTGGTCGCCGTTGAGCAGGAAGCGCGGCAGGGTCGTGGTCAGCACGACAGGGTCGCGGATCACGATGTCGACGTTGGCGCGGCCCAGCTTGGTCGCGGTCCACGCCACCGCCATCACGCGCGCGGTGCCGGCGAACTCCGGAATGTCGAAGCTCACTTCCGCTGTGCCGTCGGCGGCAACGGTGATGATGCCCGAATAGAGCGCGAGCGGCTTTTGCGCGGGCGGCGAGCCCTGGAGCTCGGCGGAACCGGCGTCGCCGCCGGATTTGATCTGTCCGCGCGTGCCCGACATGCCGTCGATGAGTTGCCCATAGAGATCGCGGATCTCCGCGCTCAGGCGGCGCTGGCCGAGATAATAATCGTCCGGCGCCGGTGGCTTGTAACTGGTGAGATTGAGGATGCCGACATCGACCGCGGCGATGACGATCTTGGCGTCCTCACCCGGATTGAGCCCGTCGAGCTTGATCGGGATCTTCAGCATCGCATTCGGCCGGATCAGCGCCGGCGGCGTCAGCTTCACCTGGAGCGTGCGGGTCCGCTTGTCGATGCCGAACCATTTCAGGCCGATCGCGCGGCCCGGCATGCGTTGCGCGGCCGTGTCGAGCGGACGGCGCAGCGTCGCCACCACATAGGCGCCGGTGCCCCAGTCCTTGCCGACCGGGAACTTCACCTGCGCGGTGCCCTCCTTGACGTCGATGGTCTGCGTCGTCAGCAGGCGATCGCCGAGCAGGTTGACGGTCAGCTTGCCGGCGCTGCGGACGTTGACCGACACGGTCATGGTGTCGCCCGAAGCGTATTGCGGCTTGTCGATCGAGGTCTCCAGCAGGTCCGGCGTGTCGGCGCTGCCGTCGGAATACCAGCCGACGTCGAACTGCACCGAGGTCACCGGGCCGTCGGCGTCGTTCGACTTCACATCCAACCGGTAGCGGCCTGGCTGCGGCGTCAGCGAAATCCGCGACGGCTTGTCGGCGGCAACGGTGACGTCACCGTCAGCGACGCGCGACGTCGACTTGACCGGCTCGTATTCCCAATAATTGCTCTGGCGATACCATTGGTAGCGCGACTCCATCTTCAGGAGCTCGTAGCGCAGGCCGTCGCGGCGAAGCCTCTCGCCCGCGGGCGAGACGAACACGACTTCGAACTCGGCCTTGTCGCCCTCCGCGACGTTCTTGTCGCCAAACAGCGGCTTGATGCCGATCATGGCGGCCACGGGTGCGACCGGCAGCACGATCTTACGCTCGACGGCGCGGCCGCCGGTCTCGACCATGCGGACGAAGATCTGCGCTTCCTGGGGACGCGTCGAGGCCGGCTGCTTGTCGAGCGTGACCGGGAAGGTTGCAACGCCGTTGGCGTCGGCCTCGGGCAGGTTCTCCAGCGGCGTGCGCTCGTTCGAGGTGGTCTCTTCGTCGGCGACGCCGAACTGGTAGCCGGCAAAGCCCGGACGTTCCGATGCGGGCGCGACCAGCATGTCGCCTTCGAGCGCCAGACCCGAGGCCGGCACGCCATAGAGGAAATGACCGTCCGCCTTAAGCTCCACTGGAGCGTTAGCTTTGATCAGCTTGTCCTTGGCAGACAAGTCGAATTCGATCCTGTCGGGAACGTAGTCCTCGACCATGAAGGTGGTCTCGCCGACCGAGGAGCCCTTCGGGTCGGTGAAGGCGCGCACCCGCCAGGTCCCGGTCGGCACGGCCGAGTTGAGCGGCACGGCCAGCGTGCGGCCGCCGGCGCCCTGGTCGGACACCACAGCGCGGCGGAATTCGACGCCATCAGGGCGCTCGATCACCAGGGTCATCGGCCCGCCGGTGACCGCATTGCCCTGCCCGTCGCGGAGCAGAGCGGTGAGATAGACGGTCTCGCTGGAGCGGTAGACGCCGCGCTCTGCATAGACGAAGGCGTCGGCGCCCGCAGGCACCGCGCGGCCCGAAACGCCGCGGTCGGACAGGTCGAAGGCGGAGGTCTTCAGGCTGAGAAAGGCATAGTCGGCCTTCTCGCCCGTGACCGTCAGCATCGCCGGCGACAGGCCGCCCTCGCCGCGCGCAAGCCCGGCCTCAAACAGCACATGGCCGCTGTCGTCGGTCTTGCGCGTCGCCAAAATCTCGTTGTTGCGCGCGACCAACCGCACCTCGGCTTTGCCGACCGGGTCGGTGGACGCCAGCGAATTCACGAACACGTGGATGCCGTCATTGCCGGAATAGGCTGCGACGCCGAGGTCGGAAACGATGAACCATTGGGTTGCGAGTTGGTAGTCGTCGTCCGAGCCCGGCCCCTTGGCCGCGGCCGTCATCACGTAGACGCCGGGCTGGAGTTCGCCGAGCGCCTGATCGACCGGGAACGCGGTGGTGACGTCCTGGTTCAGCGTCATCGCGGTCGCGAGCTCGCCGGTCCAGACTTTGACGCCGCGCTCACCGCCGAGGTCGCTGAGCTGATACTTGGACAGCGTCTTCTGGAAGTCGCTGTCCACCACCGTGTTGATCAGATTGCGGTCGCCGATCCGGAACACGTTGATATTGACCGCGGGCGTGTTGACGCTGACCAAGGGAATGCCGCGCTGGCCGGTCCTCGGCAGCACATAGGCGCGGCTGTTGAAGCGCACGAACGGTTTGCGGTCGCGCACATAGACGTTGAACTCGGCCGATTTCGGCAGGCCCTCCTTCACGGTGGACGGCAGGCCGGCGCGCAGATTAATGTTGTAGCGCTCGCCGTGCTTCAGCCCGTCGACGCAGAGCTGCTTGCCCTCGGCCGACAAAGCCGGCTTGTCCTGGCCCGCCAGCGCGAGGTACGGCGCGAAATCGGTGCGTTTTGCCAGCTCCTCCGAGAACTGGAAGCAGGCGCGCGGGCTCGCCGAGTCCGAGTCCACGGTGTAGTCGAGCAGCCGAAAACCGTGCTCGTCGCGCATTTTCTCATACTGGCCGCGGACGTCGGCGACCTCGCGCATGTCGAGCGACAGCCGCAGCGCATCCAGCGACGGCCGCCATAGTTTTCGTTCGGACAGCGACTTGCCGAGCACGGCGAGCGCGTCGGCCTCCTCGCCCGGATTACCGGCGCGCTGATAGGCGATGTAGGCGGCGGTCGAGGCGCGCTCCAGCAGGAATGTCTGCTCGCTCGAGCTCTTCGGCGTGATCTGGAAGATGACTTTTGCCAGGTGCAGCCAGTTGCCGGCATCCTCCGGCGCGGTCGCCGCGACCTGGCCGAGCACCGACAGGCCGGTGCGATAGTCATTGCGCCGGAAGGCAGCATCGGCGTCGGTGCGCAAGCTCGCGCGGGTCTTGGCGACCGGCCCCGCCTCGCCCTTGATCTGCGCCTCCAGCTTGATCGCGGAATCGGCGAGATCGTCGCGCTTGAAGGCCTTGTCGGCGGCCTGCGCTACGCTAAGGCCGAACGCCAGCGTGGCGCAGAGTGTGACGGCGCGAACAAGACCGATCATGGATGGACTCCCGGAAATCGCGGACGAACGCCGCTTGTCGCATGAAATGCGCGGAAAGGTGACGGACTCAAGGCGATGGAACCAAAGGTGCAAATCGTCGTATTCGCCATGACTAGGCAAGCCCAGAGGAGACCGATCAAGACACCGCCGCGCACGCCGTCCTGATGGCGCAGCAATACCGGACC
Source organism: Bradyrhizobium sp. LB8.2 (assembly GCF_040548035.1). NCBI lineage: Bacteria > Pseudomonadati > Pseudomonadota > Alphaproteobacteria > Hyphomicrobiales > Nitrobacteraceae > Bradyrhizobium > Bradyrhizobium sp. LB8.2. The sequence continues at coordinate 97,080 of NZ_JBEPQV010000034.1, forward strand.
AGTCGACCGTCGGCCGTGTCCCGGAAGCTGGTAAGCGTTCCCGGCGATGTGATCCATCGTCCAGTCCGCTGCCGCTCAACCCGGCACCCTGACACCCCACCGTTCCGCTTTGTCGCGGCTTCGAGGAAAACGGTTCGGTTCAGGCTTGGCTAAAGACGATATTTTTCATAATGGCATGGTAGATGAACAGCTGGCCCGAAACCAGGGCGGCTCAAAACGGTCCCGTAGCTCAACTGGATAGAGCATCAGATTTCTACTCTGAGGGTTGCAGGTTCGATTCCTGCCGGGATCGCCAGTCTCCAAGACCGGGGACATCGGCGACAGCGTCCGCCAAGCAGCCTAATGCGGCGCAGCTGCCGATCCATCGTCCTTCACGAATGCGTGGGAAGCGTCACCCCGAACTTTCAACCGGCCAGATCAGCCTTATCTACCCGCCGGGCGAATTGAGCTCGATAAGGACTCCGATGCCGCTATCCGAGTGGACGAGAATGGCGATCGCATCTGCGGTGGCTGTAATCGCAATGTCGTATTTGGCAATCGACGCAGGCGTCGTGAGCTCCAGCGGTATCACAAAACGAATCGAGACGGCGCGGGCTTCCATCGCGGGCACGGCGGTGAGTCAGTATCAGCTCGCCTTCGCCGTCCAGGCATGGGCGGGTCGCGGCCACCAGAAGCCGGCCTTGGAAGCATGCTTGGCGACCGATTGATTCAGGCGCGGCAATAAATCGGCCGACCGGTTGGTCATTGGTCCAGAGTAACGAACTCAGCCGTACCTGACACCCTTCTTTCACTCATCTTCAAGCCGTCATTGACTCGACGCCCACCACGCGGCGATGGCCGCGCCAAGCTCATCCCACAGCTCCGTCGGCAAATCGGGCACCGCCACCCGCACGCTGTACTCACCCGTGGTCGCGTTGTGAAACCACTCCGTCGCGGCGAAATCAAAACCGAAGCTGCCGGCGTGGCGGATCGGAAATCCCTTCCCGCTCAGGTCCCGGCTCATGTCTTCGGCGGCTTGCTGCGCGCTGGCCTGGTCGAGCGGACGCTGGCCGCGCAGCGTGACATAGAGGCCGTGGGTGAAGTGGAGCTCCGCTGAAAGCTGCGCCAATTCGGAGGCAAAGTATCGGCGCATGCGTCGGCCGTTGCGCAGCATCGCGGCGATGCGTTGTCTTGTCAGCCTCCAATAAGCGGCGGTGCCCACATAGGGCGGAAAGTGCGCCGGGAGCGCCGCGCCGCCGAGCAGGCGCACGGCCTCGCTCGTTTCCCGCGCCAGGCGCTCGCAGAACGACGCGTTCGCGCCCTCGCCCGGTCTGACGAAAGCCGCAGAACCGAGCCGGCCATATTCCGCCCCGAGCGAATCCAGCTTGGTATGGCTTCGCACCATCACGACGGGGATTCCGTATCGCCGGGCCCAACCGAGCACGCGCCGGATGCGGCCCGATCCGCCGGCAAAACATGTCGTATCGAAAACCAGCAGATCGAGCGCGGATGGATCAACGCGAAGCGCCGCTTCGAACGCGCCGGCCGGGACGCATGAATCCAGTAGCAGAATCCGCCGCGAGCCCGCCCGCGCCAACGCATCGCCGAGCGGCAGCTTCAAGCTGACAAGCCGCAAATGCGGAACGAAGCGTTCGATCAACTCGATCGTCTCGCCGTAGCAGCCCGGCATCACCAGAATATCGGCCTTTCCGATGACCCGCGTCGAGGCCAGCAGCAGAGCCGAGATCGCGGCCATGCCCGAGGCAGTGTAGATCGCCTGTTCGGTGCGGCCGCATTGATAAAATGACGGACCGCGTACCTTAAGGTCGGCGCGCTGGTAGTCGTAGCTGAACGTGAATGGGCCGCTGGTGGGAGGCGCCGCGTGCGACCAGGCCGTCTCCGTGGCCTTCCACTGATGCAACTCGTGCTCTGCCCGCAGCGCCGCCGTGACCCGGAATTTGGACTTGATGACGTCGTCGACAGATCGCGGACATGCGAGATGCACCGGATGACTCAGGCAATCGTTCAACAGCCTGATCTCCCTGTGCTTCCGTTCCAGATAGGCCTCAATGCTCTCCATGCGGACCCGAAAAGTGCAACTGCCGTTCAACGTTTCGGAGGCGCGCTGGGTCCTACCACGACTGCCGCTTTGCAACGAAGACCGGTCCTCGCTGTTAATGCTGCATAAGGAGAACAACATGAGCGAAATCAGAGAGCATATGAAACTCATCGGCAAGGACGGCGCCCATGTCGGCACCGTCGATCGCGTCGAGGGCAACCGCATCAAGCTGACGCGGAAGGACAGCCCGGAGGGTCACAAGGACCATCATCATTACATCGACACGAAATATGTCGGTGCCGTTGAAGGCGATGTCGTCAAGCTTTCGGTGAATGCCGACGCGGTGCCGAAGTCGGAAGCCGCCTGAAACAGTGAGCCCCTTCGGGGGCTTTTTGTTTGTTCACGGTCTCGCTCTGCTTCGTTCTCTGAAACGAATCGCGATCAGGAAATCGCCTTCGGAACGAGTCTTAACGCCACGTTTCGTCGGCTCGCCTCAGGCGTCGAACGTCACGAGCACGGGCCGCAACCGGTAGGCATCGATCGCGGCGTTTGACAGTAGCAATCTTCGCCGTTCTCCGCGGAGCATCATGCGGTCGATCCTGTTCAGGATGAACTGGGCCGCCTCCCTGTGCTCACCGGTGAGCAGGCCGGAGTGGTCGAGATATTTCCAGGCAATCTCGAAGGACTGTGCGCGTAATTCGGGGTCGGTCATGGCCGCTCAACGCCGGCGGGGAACGGACGTTCCTACGGCGAACCGCAACCGGCTCCTCCCGGCCGCCCTTGATGATCCCGAGAGGATGGATTGAGGGACGCGGAACGAACCTGCGATCAGCGTGTTGAATATTGAGTGGTGCCGATCTGCCAGCCCCGATCGGCCCTAGAGAGCCCCGTGCTTGTCCCCCCGAGCACGGGGTTTTTCGTATGCACACGGGCTTTTCTCGTGAGAGCGTCCGCTCAATCCGCCCCATCCTCGCGCCGGTCGCGGGCGAGTTGATGCCAGGCCAGGGCCAGCTCGATGAGGCGCTGCCGGTCGGGGCCGTCGGCTGCCACGGCGCGCTTCATCGCCGCCTCGGCTTCGTGCTGTGGATCGTACTTGGTACACATGAGGCTCAGACTAGCCGAACGATCTGGACAAACGCATGGCAATTTCGTCCGGATGATTGCGGGGTTACCACCCACCCCCAGGGATATGCCGCGCGAAGCCGAGAGGCCGCTCCACACAGACCGAACTGTGAAGTACGTCACAGCCTGCGCCCGGCATCTCCGCTAAACAGCCTTCATCGCTCCCAGGAGAGCGAGAAGGCATGGGAGGTGTTTCCCGTCATGACACAAGAAGCCGCAGCCGGAGTTGCCGCCCCGACGCAACGCGAAAGATCCGACCCGCTCGGCATCGCATATCTTGCGACCATCGGCATCGTGATGCTGGCCTGGATCGCAGGTCTGGTCTGGGCCGCGATCGCGTTCTTCAACTGGCTGGTATCCTGACCCGGGGGACGATCAGTCTCTCTCAATTCTCGGCCAACGCCAAATCGGGATAGGGGGACGCCTCGCGGCGTCGCCCCTCCCACACCACCGTACGTACGGGTCCGTATACGGCGGTTCGGTGGATTATGCGGGTCTCGGA
>NZ_JBEPQV010000035.1:0-92478 GCF_040548035.1 Bradyrhizobium sp. LB8.2
AGCCGGAAAAGCCACTTGGCGCGGCCGATCAGTCGAGGTCGCATCGACCAGTCCAATGGCGCCATCAGGGTAACATTCGCTGATGCGGCAATACGAGGCGTCAAATTTGCAGGCCGATTGACAGCTGGGCGCCAGCTTTCGCATGGCAAGCACTTCCCTTTAGGGGACGAACTCTCGATAGCGGATTTCTATCTGCTGCCGAGTGCGTTCGCCTTCAGCCTGACCGCCGAGGGGCAATCGATGTATCCAAAGTTCCCGGCATTCTGCCGCTGGCGGGAACGCATAGATAATCAGCCCGCAACGCAAACAGTTCGCGCGGCCGTGCAGCGCCTGCCGATCGAACACGCACGCGAATGGGCCAATGCACACAGGCCGAAATATTGACGATTTCGCCGCCTAAAATATCTTCAGCCATCCTTCATTCACGGGAAACATGGCTGCCCCACAAACGGCTGCACCGTCCAAACCCTCGCAACCCTCGCATTTTACGAGACGCAGTCGCGGCGTAGGTGAAGACGTGCTCGTTTACGAACAATGCGCGTTCCGGCGAGTTGATGCACAGTTCTGATGAAGAAGGGAGTTACCATGAAAAGCTCTACATCGCTTGCGGCGTTATCCGCTTTCGCGCTGACCTTCGCATTCGGCGGAGCCGCCGCCCGAGCGCAGTCCACCTCTGTCCAGGAGGCACCGCCGCCCCAGCAGTCGGAGCAATCGCGCGCGCAGGATCGCAGCCGCGCAGAAGACGTCAAGATCGGACGCGACTGGAAGGCCCAAGGCGGCGACGATGAGCACGCCAATCAGGCAACACCCGACGACAACCATCAAACGGTCGGCCGAGACTGGCGCGCCCATCCAGAGAAATCGGATCGCCGGTAGCCTATCTCGGCGGCGTCGGCGACGACTGTCGCGCGGCGTGACCTTCGGAGAAGGAAAGCGGAAAGCCGAAGGTCAGGCCGGCGCGAATTTCGTTCACCGGGTGCCTGCCGGTGAGTGCATGACGGACTGCGACGTCGAAGCTCAGATCGTCCCGCACCCGGTAGATCAAGCCGACCAAACCGGAAAACGTCTCCTCCTTCCCAAACTCGTTCTCGTAGAAGACTTCTGCGACAGGGCGAACTGTCCACGTCGACGGCCCCTCGATAATAGCGCCAAGAAAGACATCGCCATGATGGTCGCGGGTAAGGGCCGTCTCAGCGTTCAGATGGATGGTGCCCCAATCCCAGCGCTGCGAGACAATGCCGGCCAAGCTTAAGCCGGCGCCTGAATTGCCGGTACTATCCGGGAGAAGAACGCCAAATTCCGTCGCAATGCTCGGGCCGGTCTTGTCCTGCAGGCTCCCGGGCACAATCACATGCTTGAGAAAGGCTCCGGCCGCGGTCAGGCTGGTTGGCCCGGATGGAGAGAGCGGTGTTTGTCCCTGGCCCTCGAAGACGGCTTCCCAATCATCCCTCAAACCATAGTTGATGACCCAGGCTGGCGCGATCAGGCTTGTGCCGCTCTCATCGCGCAAACGCCCCACCGGCTGCAGTTCGATCTCCATTTCGCCCTTCTTTGCGACGGCGGCGTCGGTGCCGTCGAATGGGCGATAGGCGGAAGCTGGAACAGACCAGGCGACCAGCGCCAAAGTGACCGCGACCCGTGGCACAAGGTATCTCGTGGAGCTGCGAAAGCCTCGGCTACGTCTGCACATGGGCCGCCTCCCTACGAAATCGATCTCACGGCATTGGTTTGAACACCCAGATCGCGGCCGGCCCAGCGGGCCCGACCCGGACGGCCACAAGCAGACGGTCCAACTCCGGCACAAAGAGGGACGTTCGCGCCCCAGTTGCTGTGGGCAGGCGCACGATCCTCCGATAGGCTGCCTCATCGATCTCAAAGACGTCGAGGTATCCTGCGCCGCAGCTCACATAGACACGATTGCGCTTCCCATCGACGAAGATATCATCGACGTCGTCGCAGGTTTCCGCACTCGTGATCGGTTTGCCATCTGTCGAGAGGACGGCAAGTTCGGCGGGACTGCGGTACGCCAGAAGGATGCGGCCACGGTCGCGATCGATCGCCATCGCGAAATTGCCGCCCTTGTCTAAGGGCCAGTTGGCAAGCTGTTTCCCGGAAGCGCCATCAACCACCGCGACCGCGCGTGCGTCCGGCAAGTTGACGAAGATGCGCCCACTGTCGGACTCAAGCTGGAAGCTTTCCGGATGCGCCTTCAGCGGTGCGCTTCGAACCTTGGCGCGAGTGGACGGGTCGAGGACCGCCAGACCACCATCACCATAGCCGACGACAACGCGCTTGGCCGCAGCATCAATCCGGATATTGTCTGCATCGCTGCCGAGCTCGATCCGTCCGGTCGCCTTGTACTCATTGCCTTCGAAGAGCCGCACCGATCCATCGCGGGCATTGGCGACATAAAGGGTGTCGGTCGACGGCTCATAGCCGACGCCTTGGGGCTCGTTTAGCCCGGTAACGGTTCGAAGCAAGCTGTGAGCAGCCAGGTCGACGACGCCAACGCTGTCGTTGCCAAGCTCGGCCACAAACAATCGCTGCCGCTTCAGGTCGACGGCCAGATGATCGATCCGGCCCCGCACGTCGCCAAGCAAGATCTTTGCTTCGAGTTCAAGGGGGGCCTTGTGCTCTGCCGGTTGAGCTGCCGCCGTCAACGTCGGAATAAGCGCGTCGGCCGCGACAAAGCCGGCATCGAGGGTGACCAGGCCCCCGATGCCGGCAGCGAGTGCCGCGATGAGGCACGTCGCAGTCGAGCTCCTCGGACCGGTCTCCTTCACTTCTTGCAGGACTTGAGACACATCTGATACTCGGTCTTGCATGCCGGTCCGGCATAATTCTTCATACACGCGGCCCGCTGCTCGGAGCAGATCTTGCAGGTTTGCGCCCAAACGGGCTGTCCGCTCGAAAGGAGAGCAGCCCAAACAACTAGCCAAGCAGCCAAGTTTCTCATCGTTCGATTTCTCCTCGCTCGTCCTGTCATTAGGCAAACTCCTCGCTCTAACTTCGGCTCAACTCTTCGTGCTGGGCGTCTTGTCGAGCGCGGCGCGCAAGCCCTCGGCGAGCTTAACAGCGTCGTCGTTCGCCCAGAAATGCATGAAGAATAACCGCGGCTGTTCGTCCAGCATGTGGCTATGAAGCGCCGTCACCTCGATGCCGTGTGTCCGCAGCGCCAAAATGACCGGGTTGACTTCGTTGCCGGTCAGCACGAAGTCGCCCGTAGTAGCCGCCTTCCCGTTCCCGGTCGGCTGGAAATTGATGCCGATCGCGACGCCCATCGGACCGACTGGGGTCAACGGCATATCCTCTTGCGTGATCGGGTCGCGCCGTTTGACGTTGAACTGGTAGACGCCGCCATTGGCTTGCCCTTTGACGCCGATGATCTGGTCGAGCTTTGCCGTATCGAGATCGACGGCAGGCGGCGGGCTCGTCGGCGCCGCGGCGGTCAGCGGCGTCTTGCTCTCGGCCAGCGCATCGTGGATCGCCGAGGCCAGCTTGACGGGGTCGCCGTGGCCGGCGACGTGCATATAGAACGTCGCCGGGCTCGCGCGGAGCAGATGATTGTGCACAGCGGTGATTTCGAGGCCGCTCGCAATCATCTTCGCCATCACGGGATTGATCTCGGTCTCGAGCAGCACCATGACCATGGCGCCGCCGTGCATTGGCTTGAACGCCACCCAGCCGCCCAGCGCCAGTGCCGGCTTGATCGTCACGCCGTCCAGGGTCACCGAAAGATCGCTGCGCGGGAAGCCGTAGCGGTGGACGTCGTCGGAGACGGCTGCCTTCCTACCGAGGGTATCGTCGACTTTTTGCCAATCGATCGCTTGCGCGCGTGCCACGTAGACGAATGGCAAGTAGGCGAGAGCGAGGCTGACGGCCGTCAGGGTCCAGACTGTGCGTTTCATCGTACATCTCCTCCACCTCAGTTTCGTTCTTTGATCTGCCCGCTGCTGTCGACGACGAGCGTGACCGGCTTGCCGTCCTTCACCGCCTTGGCCGTAGTGCCTTCGGCGGTCGATTTGACATCGGTCACCTGCGAGTAGCCGGCCGCCTGGATCTTGGCGACGAACTCATCCTGGGTCAGGGCGTGGACGGGCGGGTGTCCCGCCGCAAGCGCCACGAAGAGCGCTGCCCGATAGAACATCGATGTTCGCATTTCCGATCTCCTGGTTGTCTCTGCCCCAGAAGTAGTCTTGCCTCCGCCCTCACTTGTTGGTCGGCCAATTGCGCGTCTCCTTGGTCGCAACGCGGCACCATCGGTAGAACGCGTCATAGAGCAGGAAGCCCGCTTCAACTGATCGAGGTCGTCGTCGAACATGCGCGACAAGCCGAGCGAGGCTGCGAGCAGGTCCGGCGCCTCCGGAGGCAGATCGAGGCGCCCCGCATCAGCGGCGTGGACCATCGTGGCCAGCCGCGCCAGGACGGGCGACGACAAACCGAGTTCCTTGACTGGTGAAATGGAGGTGTACGATGCTGACATGCTGCGCCCTTGGTGATCAGGACGCGATTCTTGGGCATGACGCCTCGCGGGGAGATCGCACATCCCCGTGGCCCGAATAAAAAGCCCAGATGGCTGGGCTGTCAACCCGCGTTCGCTTAGGTGCCAAACCAATCGCCGGAACGTCACGAAGATTTCACCGATCGAATGGAACGCAATCGATTCCGCCACCGGAGGGACCCCGGTAGGCCGAAAAACGGCGGCTTGAAGGATCCACGCGACCTCACGTAGACTGCCTGAGCGGGATCAAGCAGACTCCCGCCGAGACTTCGGTCCAAGCTCTGCGCAGCACGCAACACGTGGAGCTTGCGCATGGATACCCAAAGACAACCCTCTCCCCGACGTACCGTCGCCATCCTCTCGCGAGGAGATGCCGTCGCGCGTCGAGATGCGACCCCGAAAAACGGCCGCTTCGTTGACGTTTTCGAAGCGCTCGCCGCCGTCGGCGTCGAAGCGCGCCCCGCGATCTACGACGAAAGCTTCGCCGACGCCGTCCGCGAACAATTGCTCGCAATGGACGGCGTGCTCGTCTGGGTGAACCCAATTCAAGACGGTCGAAATCGCGCCGGCCTCGACGCCATGCTGCGCGAGGTCGCCGCGCAGGGCGTGTGGGTGAGCGCTCATCCGGACGTCATCCTCAAGATGGGCACCAAGGAGGTACTCTACCGCACCCGCTCGATGGCGTGGGGAAGCGACACAGCGCTGTATCAAACCGCCGAAGCGATGCGCGCCGAGTTGCCGACACGGCTTGCCGCCGGTCCGCGCGTGATCAAGCGCAACCGGGGTAACGGTGGTCAAGGCGTCTGGAAGGTCGAGAGGCTGCCGACTTCCCCCATGATCAGGGTGCTGGACGCGACCAAAGACACTCCCAAGGAACTGTCGCTGGATGATTTTCTCCGTCGCTGCGCGGAGTATTTCGAAGGCGGCAGCGTGATCGACCAACCGTTCCAGTCTCGCCTGAGCGAAGGCGTGGTGCGCTGCTACATGGCTGGCGATCGCTGCGCCGGCTTCGGCCATCACAAGGTCAAGGCCCTGGTCGACTCGCCGGCCGCACGCGCCGGGGCCGGGCCGCGGCTCTACACGTCCAACGCCGACCCGCGCTTCCAGCGGCTGCGCCGGTTGATGGAAGACGAGTGGACGCCGCAGCTAACCTCGCTGCTGGATATCGCGCGAGGTGACCTGCCAGCCATCTGGGATGCCGACTTCATGCTCAGCCCCGTCCAGGCCGACGGGAGCGACAGCTACGTGCTCGGCGAGATCAACGTCAGCTCGGTGCATCCCTACCCGGGCGAGGCGCCGGCGGAGATCGCCAGGCGCGTTGCCGATCGGCTGCAGCTTAAGCTTTGACGCATGCTGACGGTCAGCGGCCTCAAGCGCTTGCACATCTCCGTGTCCTTCGACTTGCAGGACGGCGAATGCGTCGCCCTGCAAGGGCCTTCTGGGGTCGGGAAGACTCTGCTGCTTCGCTCCATCGCGGACCTCGATCCCAACGAAGGAACGGTCAAGCTCGACGGAACGCTGAGAGAGGCGATGTCCGGTCCCGCCTGGCGAAAGCGAGTGACCTATCTCGCCGCCGAGCCCGGCTGGTGGTCCGACACTGTGCACGAGCACTTCACGACCTGGGATGATGCCCTGCCGCTGGTCACGCGCCTGGGGCTTCCGGACGGCTGCGGACCTTGGCCGATCCAAAGGCTTTCGACCGGTGAGAGACAACGTCTGGGGCTTGTGCGGGCGCTCATGCTGCGATCGCGGGTGCTTCTGCTGGACGAGCCAACCTCGGCGCTCGACTCGGCATCCGCCGCGGCCGTGGAATCCCTGATCGCCGAACGCATTGCGAATGGAACGAGCGTCATCTGGAGCACGCACGACAACGCTCAAGCCCGCCGCGTCGGGTCAAGGACATTCGCGATGGGCCCCGATGGTTGCATCGAGGAAAACCGGCCGTGACCTACATCCAGCTTTCGTACGGTGATCTGGCCCTCCCCGCGCTCCTCGTCGTCATGGACGGCGTTCTCTCGCTTGCTCTCCGCCTCAAGCTTGAGAAGCAATTGGCCATCGCGACGGTGCGCATGGTGGTTCAGCTCGTCCTCGTTGGATACGTGCTGACGTTCCTGTTTGCCGCGGTGTCGCCCCTTTGGACCGCCCTTGCAGCCGTCATCATGGTTATCTTCGCATCTCGGGAAATCGTCGCGCGGCAGAAGCGGCGCCTTCCGGGCGTTTGGAAGTATGGCCTGGGCGCCGGATGCACGCTGCTCGCCGCCGGTACCGTCACGATGTTCGCCCTTCTGACGGAACTACGCCCCGATCCTTGGTATCATCCGCGCTACGCGCTGCCTTTGCTGGGCATGATCCTGGGCAACACCATGACTGGAATAAGTCTGGGCTTGGACGTGCTGACAAATAGCCTGGTGCGCGAACGAGCCGCCGTAGAAGCTTGCCTTGCACTCGGCGGCACCCGACACCAAGCCCTGCTGCCGATCATACGGGACGCGTTGAGAAGCGGCTTCATGCCGATCATGAACAGCATGGCGGCAATCGGCCTCGTTTCCTTGCCGGGGATGATGACTGGCCAGATTCTTGCGGGCGTCGAACCCATAGACGCGGTCAAATATCAGCTGTTGATCATGTTCTTGATCGCTGGCGGGACAGGCTTGGGCACTCTCGTTGCTGTCGTGGGAGGCGCTCGCCTGCTCACTGATCATCGACATCGATTGCGCCTCGATCGAATTACCTCAGATACATCCAGTTGAAAGCTTCGGTCGTCCGAAGATCAAGTCCCGCTTGTAGGGTCCAGCCGGAAGAATCCGCCCGGGGGTGAATAATGAAAGCACGCCTATTGCCGGTGCACCAATCACCTTCCCATGCAATTCAAGTACGCAAATAGCTGTCGATCCTCAGTGGAACAGCGACCATCTACCCGCCGATATCGGCCGGTGGTCTTGGCGAAGTGCGCGACAAAACCGAGCGCAGGCCACTAGTGACCGACTATCGATACGACGCGCGTAAGCGCAACCATCAGGTGGGCGCGATCGCACAGGATCGCAGGCCATCGCGCAAAATCGCGCCGTGGCGCAGAAAATCGTGGAGCGGGTGAAGGGAATCGAACCCTCGTATTCAGCTTGGAAGGCTGCTGCTCTACCATTGAGCTACACCCGCGACAGGGGCTCCCTAACACGGCCGGGCGGCGGTCTCAACTGCTCAGGAAACGGCTTGTCCGGCGCCTGCCGGCCTTGCGGACAGCCCTCGGTTCCTCCCGACCCGCCTCCCCTTAACAACGGCAGCATTGCCGCCTATATTAAGCTCTTCCGAAACCAACGAAAGGAGGTGATCCAGTGTGTCTTACCAAACGCTGTCACCTCGCTGGGATCGCCCGCTAAGCTTTGAATAAAGGCTTGGCATCGGGGCGCTCTCAGCCCTGGACCAGCGAGCAAGAAATCGGGCGCGACGGGGCTTCCCCGCCGCGCCTTTTTCGTAGGCGGGCGCCGCTCAGGCCGGTTTCGCCGAAGCCTTCAAAAACGGCAGACATTGAGGGCGCGCGGGCGTTTGCCCCGGCGGCTCTCAACGATCCGCTCGCCGCCATTCTCGACCGAGCTGCCGTAATAACGATGGTGACCGCTCTGATCGTGCAAATCGGCAGGCTCCGATTGCGCCGCCCGCCGCGCGTCGCAAATGATCTTGATGGTGTGACCCGACATTGCCGCCTCCGATGGCCTTCCGTGTTCTTGTGGCCATCAGTCGTCCTGGCTTGGGGCAGCGTTCACCCGGCGGGCCCGCAATCGGGTTTCAGAACGGTTTCATCGAGGCCGGCACGCCGCAATATTTTCCTCACCGCCATTGTCGGCCCCAGCCATCGTGATACGTCCTTTGAGCTGCGCGCAGCAAAATCAACGAGGAAACGATGCTTTACGCCATCCTGGCCTATCACGTGGAAGACGAGATCTTGTCGTGGACGCCCGAGAAGGACACCGCGGTCGTAACCAAGGTCCTGGAGGTTCAGGCGACCTTGAGGGCGAGCGGACATTTCGGGCCGGCCGCCCGTCTGGATGAGACCCGAAAGGCCCGCACCTTGCGTGGCCCCGGCGCGGGCGTGGTGCTGGACGGCCCATTTGCCGAGACCAAGGAGCAGCTCCTGGGCTTCCACCTTATGGAGTTCGACACTGACGAGGAGGCGATCGCAGCGGCGCGGACGCTGCGCCAGGTCAATCCGACGGCGGTCTACGAAATCCGCCCCGTCAAGCTCTACGTGCCGGCCGATGGGTTCGGTGCGACATAAGTGTGAGCCGCCTTACGCGTCCGGCTTGGTCGGCGGCCCAACATAGAAACGCTGGATCAGCAGCCCGCCGAAGGCGATGAACCACACGAACGGCGCGACATGCGGCGCGAACGCCGCAACGATCGTGCCCGGGACGAATACCAGCAGCGGAAACATCGAGGCCATGATCTCGTGGCGCCAGCCGCCAAGAATCCTCCACCACAGCCAGGCATTGAGACCGGCGATCGCAGTCAGGTGCAGGCCGTAGAGCACGGCGACCGCGCTGCTCATGGGGAAGTTGGTGTAGAGACCGTTGGTCACCGGCAGCAGTACGATCGAGAGCAGGAAGAACAGATTGACGATCACCGCGCCGCGGCTGCCGACGGGCTGGCGCACCAATCGCCGGTGATGGCTGATCCAGAACACGCCGGCGATGATGAAGCTGAGCGCGAGGCCGGCGAGCTTGCCGGAATAGACCCGGGCGAGATCGTTCCAGTCGGGCGCGCTGGTGAAGACGGCGGCTTTCGGCAAGTCGTAGGCCAACAGCGTCATGGCGACGCCAAAGATGGTGTTGCTGAGTGATTCCAGCCGCCGCATCTCGAACTGTTCGGGCTTGGGCTCGGTCATGCCGGGTGCGCGCTTTTCGGGCTGGAACTTAAGGCGGTCTTGTCCCTAGGTCTTAACATCGGTTCCGTCCAGCCGCATTGCGATTCGCAACGAGATGGCCGACTCTGGCTGTTTCACCGGGGCGATTCGTGGCGACATATCTGGACACGCTCAATGCGGAGCAGCGCCGCGCCGTGGAGCATGGCGTGGCCGATGGTGCGACCGTGGGCGCCCCTCTGCTGGTCATTGCCGGCGCCGGGTCCGGCAAGACCAACACGCTGGCCCACCGCGTCGCGCATCTGATCGTCGCCGGCGCCGATCCGCGCCGCATCCTCTTGATGACGTTCTCGCGCCGCGCCGCGGCCGAGATGGCCGGCCGGGTCGAGCGCATCTCCCGAAAAGTGCTCGGCGAGAACAATGCCGCGATCATGCGCGACGCGCTCACCTGGGCCGGCACGTTTCACGGCATCGGCGCACGGTTGCTGCGCGAATATGCCGAGCGGATCGGCGTCGATCCTTCCTTCACCATCCACGACCGCGAGGATTCCGCCGACCTGATGAACCTGGTCCGGCACGAGCGCGGATTGTCGAAGACCGAGAGCCGCTTTCCGGCCAAGGGCACGTGCCTGTCGATCTACTCGCGCTGCGTCAATGCCGAGATGGAGATCGAGAAGGTGCTGGGCCAGCACTATCCCTGGTGCGCAGGCTGGGCGGCAGAGCTGAAGGGCCTGTTCGCGGCCTATGTCGAGGCCAAGCAGGCCCAGCACGTGCTCGATTACGACGACCTCCTGCTCTACTGGTCGCAGATGATGAGCGATGCGCTGATCGCGGACGAAATCGGTGGCCGCTTCGATCATGTGCTGGTCGACGAATACCAAGACACCAACCGCCTGCAATCCTCGATCCTGCTGGCGCTGAAGCCGGACGGACGCGGCCTCACCGTCGTCGGCGATGACGCCCAGTCGATCTACTCGTTCCGCGCCGCGACTGTCCGCAACATCCTGGACTTCCCGCAAAGCTTCTCGCCGCGCGCCGAGATGATCACGCTCGACCGCAATTACCGCTCGACGCAGACCGTGCTGGCGGCGGCCAACGGCGTCATCGGCCTCGCCCGCGAGCGCTTCACGAAAAACCTCTGGACCGATCGCGCCTCCACGCAAAAACCCCAGCTCGTCACCGTGCATGACGAGGCCGACCAGGCCCGTTACATCGTCGAGGAGGTGCTGGCCAACCGCGAGCAAGGCGCGCTCCTGAAGCATCAGGCGGTGCTGTTCCGGACGTCCTCGCATTCGGGTCCGCTGGAGATCGAGCTCACCCGCCGCAACATTCCCTTCGTCAAGTTCGGCGGGCTGAAATTCCTCGATGCAGCCCACGTCAAGGACGTGCTGGCGCTGCTGCGCTTCACAGAGAATCCGCGCGACCGCGTCGCCGGCTTTCGCATTCTGCATCTGTTGCCGGGCATCGGTCCTGCGACGGCGCAGCGCGTGCTCGACCAGATGGCGGAGAGCACCGATCCGCTTGCCGCGCTCGGCCAGCTTCCGGTGCCAGCTCGCACCGGCGCCGACTGGACCGACTTCGTCCGCACCATCGAAAATTTGCGTTACTCGGAATGGCCGACGGATCTCGAACGCGTGCGGCTCTGGTACGAACCGCATCTCGATCGCCTCCACGAGGACTCCGAGACGCGCCGCGCCGATTTGATGCAGCTCGAGCAGATCGCGAGCGGCTATGCCTCGCGCGAGAAATTCCTGACCGAGCTCACGCTCGATCCGCCGGATGCGACCAGCGACAAATCCGGGCCTCCTCTTCGTGACGAGGACTATCTGATCCTCTCCACCATCCATTCGGCCAAGGGCCAGGAGTGGAAGTCGGTGTTCGTGCTCAACGTCGTCGACGGCTGCATGCCGTCCGATCTCGGCGCCGGCACCAGCGCGGAGCTCGAGGAGGAGCGCCGCCTGCTCTATGTCGCGATGACCCGCGCAAAGGACGATCTGCACCTCGTGGTGCCGCAGCGCTTCTTCACCCACGGCCAGGCCGCCAAGGGCGACCGCCACGTCTACGCCTCGCGCACCCGCTTCATCCCGGAGCAACTGGTCTATCTGTTCGAACGCACCGCCTGGCCAAAGGCCGCAGCGGGCGCGGCCCGCACAGCGGCGCAGGGCCCGAAGGTCGACATCGGCGCCCGGATGCGCGGGATGTGGCGGTAGCGCCGGTGCGGCGCGGCCATCCGCTCTCGGCGATGAAGCGGCTGAGCTCGCGCAACTTCCTGAATGCGGGGCATGTCGATGTGAGCCTCGCCGGCAAGACCCTGCCGTCCTACGACCTCTTCCTCGCCTCGCGCGGGCTGTCGCGCAATCTGGTCGCGACCGTCAATCACTACAGCGCTGGCTGCGCGAGACCCTGGTCGATACGTTCGCCCGGTCCGGCTGAAGGCGCGGGCGAGCCCGACACGATGAAAAAGCGGAAACGCTGCGTTTCGCGAAGCAGCATTGTTGCGCCGGTCACTGCCGCCTAGCTCCACCCCAAAGCGATTCCCGCCCACAGTGACAGGCGCCAGTTGCGCCCGCAGAGACCTCATCAATGACCGCACCGCTCGAATTCGGACTGGATACCTTTGGCGACGTCACCAGGGACACTTCCGGCGCGATGCTTCCGCACGCGCAGGTGATCCGCAACGTCGTCGACGAGGCGGTGCTGGCCGACGAGCTCGGCCTCGACTTCATCGGCCTCGGCGAACATCACCGTGCCGACTTCGCGATCTCCTCACCGGAGACCGTGCTGGCAGCGATCGCGTCGCGTACCAAGCGGATCCATCTCGGCTCGGCCGTGACGGTGCTGAGCTCGGACGATCCGATCCGCGTCTTCCAGCGCTTTGCGGCGCTGGACGCGCTCTCGAACGGGCGCGCCGAGGTGATCCTCGGCCGCGGCTCGTTCACGGAGTCCTTTCCGCTGTTCGGCTTTGATTTGCGGGCTTACGAGGCTTTGTTCGAGGAGAAGCTCGACCTGTTCACGGCCCTGCTGTCGCAAGAGCCGGTGACCTGGGAAGGCAAGCTGCGTCCGCCGCTCAAGGGTCAGCTCGTCTATCCTCCGGTCGAGAACGGCACGCTAAAGACCTGGATCGGCGTCGGCGGCAGCCCGCAATCGGTGGTGCGCGCCGCGCATTACGACCTGCCCTTGATGCTCGCGATCATCGGCGGCGATCCCGCGCGTTTCGCACCCTTCGTCGATCTCTATCACCGCGCGTTCAGGGAGTTTGGCCGCCCGGCAAAGCCGATCGGCGTGCACTCGCCCGGCTATGTCGCCGAGACCGACGAGCAAGCGCGCGAAGATCTCTGGCCCGACTACAAGGCGATGCGCGACCGCATCGGCAAGGAGCGCGGCTGGCCGCCGATGGGCCGCGACGAGTTCGTGAACGAGGCCGAGCACGGTTCGCTCTATGTCGGCTCGCCGGAGACCGTCGCGCGCAAGATCGCGAAGACCGCAAAGGCGCTGGGCGTTGCGCGGTTTCAGCTGAAGTATTCGGCGGGCCCGCTGCCGCATGAGAAGCTGATGACGAGCATCGAGCTTTACGGGCGGAAGGTGATGCCGATGGTGCGAGAGATGATGGGGTGACTTACGCGCTGCGACAGCCCGCCTGTGCCCTCTGGGCTACGGAGCAGCTGACTTAGTTAGCTTCGCGTGACGCTGATTGGGCTGGCTTGCCGAGCCGTAGCTCGCGAAGCGAGCGAAGGCTGGTGGGGGAAGAAGGACTCGAACCTTCGAAGTCATAAGACGGCTGATTTACAGTCAGCTCCCTTTGCCACTCGGGACACTCCCCCGCTCGACGGCAGCACAATCGGGCCGGACCTTTCCGGCGACCGAAGACGGCCATGGAACATGAAGCCGCAAGAGCCCGGATAGGGACGCGACCGGCCGCGTTTATGGGCGAAGCGGTGGGGCAAAGTCAACCGAGCCGACCAGCTAAAATGGCCATCGAAGGCACCCAAATTGCCATATTCCGGGACCCATGACACAAGCAGACCTATGAATGATCGAAAATTCGGCCCGAAGGGTTACCGCGGCGGCGGTAAGCCCTTCAAAAAACCCGGAAAATCGGCCGGCCGGCCGGCCTCGCGCGAGCGTGATTCGAACACCGACGGGCCAGTCATCCTCTATGGCTGGCACACGGTCACCATGGCGCTCGCCAACCCCCAGCGGCAGATCCGCAAGCTGACGCTGACCGAGAACGCCGCAAAGCGGCTCGCGGACGAAAATATCGAGACCCGCGTCACGCCGGAGATCGTCCGGCCCCAGGAGATCGACCGGCTGCTCTCGCCCGACGCCGTGCACCAGGGCCTGCTCGCAGAGGCCGATCCCCTGCCCTCGCCCGACATCGAGGATTTGGAGCAGGACGGCATGGTGCTGGTGCTCGACCAGATCACCGACCCGCACAATGTCGGCGCGATCCTGCGCTCGGCGGCGGCGTTTGCGGTGAAGGCGATCGTCACCACCGCACGCCACAGTCCGGAAGCAACCGGCGTGCTGGCCAAGGCCGCCTCCGGCGCGCTGGAGCTGGTACCGATGGTGACGGTACAAAACCTCGCTCGCGCACTGACCACGCTGAACGAGCTCGGCTTCCAGACCGTCGGGCTGGACAGTGAAGGCAGCGCGGATCTCTCCGAGGTCACGCTGCGCGAGCCGCTCGCGCTGGTGCTGGGCGCGGAAGGCAAGGGCCTGCGGCAATTGACCCGCGACACCTGCAGCGTCGTGGCGCGGCTGGACGTGCCCGGCGAGATCAAGAGCCTCAACGTGTCGAACGCCGCCGTGCTCTCGCTCTATATCGGAGCAAGCCGGCTGGGGCTGATGAAGCCCTAAAAAAACAAAACGCCCGTCCGCATCGCGCGGACGGGCGCTTCGTTGGCTCAGCCGATCAGGCGATCAGTAATACCGGCGCAGCACGCGATGGCCGCCGTAATACGGCGCATGGCGAGGAGCATAGCCGTAACGCGGGCCGTAGCCGTAGTGCGTGCGCGGCAGATAGCGGGCGCGCGGTCCGTAGCCGTAGCGATACGGACGATAGTACGGCCGATGATAGGGATAGGCGCCGGCTGCGACTGCGGCGGCACGATAGCCATAGCCGTTTCCATAGCCATAGCCACGGCCGTAGCCATAGTTGGCTGGCGCAACGACTGCGTCCTCACGATAGGTCGGATACGGCGCGAAGGCGCCCGGACCGGTATAGGTCGGGCCCTGGTTGACGTAATAATACTGCGTGGTCGGCTCGGCGAGACGCTCATAGGCACCATAGCCATAGCCGCCGCAGCCGGTGTTGCAGCCGGAATAGACCGGCGCAACCGGCTGGCACGGATTGAAGCCGCAGGCCGCGGCCGGCGCGGCCCCGATGAACATCACGGCAGCCGCCGCGACCAGTCCCGAAATCATCTGACGCATTACACTCTCTCCTGTTGATTTTCGTTTGTTGGATTTTGTCGTTTCTTAACCCGGCCGCCTGCCGGGCATCTCCGCACGTGGCCGCGGGCGAGGACGCCGCGGCTGCTCGTTGATCTCAGGCGCGAGGATCACCGGCGGGGGATCGACGGGCACGTCCATCTGCGCCGGCAGCGGCGCCGATTGCGCGCCCCAGCTCTGGTGATAGCTCTCCGCCGGCTTCGGCAATTTGCGGTTCGCGGACGGCTCGACCTCGAGCCGCCCATAGCCGGGCCGCAGGCCCAGCGTCGGGTAGTAATGGCCGACGTCGGCAGGCTGCCGCTCGGCGACATAGCGCCCGCCATAGATCGTGGGCTGCACCTGGACGTTCTTCCCCAAGCCCCAGGTACCCTCGATCACGGTATAGGACGCGTCGATGTTGTTGATGATGATGGGCACGCCCGGACGGCCGGGAATGACGATATCGAAGCCGCCGCCGGCAAAAGCGGTTACGGGCAGTCCGATCAGAAGCGCTGCGAGCGCCAGGGCGCGCATGGAAAGGATCCCGGTTATCCAGTCCACAACCTATCGGATCGTCGGGCCGAGTGGGTTAAGGGATGCCGGCAAAATTCCGGTAAGCCTAACGCGTAGGGATCGGAAAGCACTTCAATGCAAGCGAGCGCGCTATCAAAGCATTAACGTGCCCACGGCGCGGCTTACGCCTCGACGGACGGGTTGCATGCCACAAAATGCACATCCCCTGCGGGTTCACGCCGATGTGACCGCACTTGCGCCAAATTGCGGAACGAGCTGCCGACGGTCGCACTTAGCAACGGTCTAACAACATGGAGAGAATGCCATGATGAGCCTGAAACTGATCGGCGCGGCCGCGATCGCTGCGACCGCGTTGGCAAGCCCCGCACTTGGTCAAGCGGCCTTCTCCAATCCCGCCGCGTGCCAATCCATGTTCCCCAGCGCGAATTGCCAGAATATGGGACGGGGCAGTCCCTACGCCACCAGCCGTCAAGAACGACAATATCGGCGAACGGCCTACCGCGACCAGAACCGCTACAATGACGTGAACAGAGCGAACAACGGCTTCGGGCCGGTGGCTACTGCGGGCGCGGTTGCAGGCGCCGCCGTCGGGACCGCGGCAGCCGTTGCCTCGGCGCCGTTCCGCAGCTGGGACAACTCGTACGCCTATGACAATTCCGGCGGCTACGGCAGCTACAACCGCAGCGAACAAGGTTGGTATGGCAATTGGGATACCTACGCGGCTCGCAACGGCATCGTTTGTCGGCCCGGCACCCGGGTCAAGGGCGACGACGGCCGCCAGCACATCTGCCAATAAGGTGGCATAAGTCGAGCAAATCAGAACAGGCGGCCTTCGGGCCGCCTGTTTCATGCCCGCGACGATCTTGGCGGGTTCTGGCACTTTCCAACCAAGTCTGATATTGCGGCGCGCACGGGGACAAACTCGGCGCATTGCCGAGCCCTGCCCGCTTTCCTGGCGTCGCCGGCTTAGCTCAGCGGTAGAGCAGCGGTTTTGTAAACCGAAGGTCGGGGGTTCAATCCCCTCAGCCGGCACCAATTCGTGTCTGTTTCCAATATCTTACCGCTCATCGTCCAAACACCCCCGCGTACTGTCCCCAAAGTGTCCCCGTGCATCGCATGCCAGAAGGCTTCGATGGCGGCGGTAGCTTCCTTCTGGAACAGCGGGTCAAACTCAGCATAGCGCTCGGTGACGCCCTTCCCGTGCCCGAGCTGGCCTTGCACCTCCCACTTCGGGACGCCCTTGGAGCGCATCCAGCGGCCCAGGGTATGGCGCCATGAGTAGAGGGTCACCGACTGGTCGAAGCCCGCACGCAGCCGCGCTTTTCTCCATGCCGTCCGCACCGATTTGACCGGCTTACCCTCGAACGAGATAACCGGGCCACTGTCCTTCTTGATAGGCAGGAGAATGGCTTTGGCAAACGCGGGAAGGCGTACGACGGGCCTTCGTTTTTTCGATTGCTTGCGCCCGGGCTTGTTTAGAAAAATCAGGCCATGTTCCCAATTGAACTGGCACCAGTCCAATTGAAGGATGGCCGCAGGACGGGCTGTGGTGGCGATGAGGAGAACGTTCATAAGCCAGACATGGTCTCGCAGCTCGCTGAGCAGACGCTTGCCTTCCTCGATGCTCACAGGCCGCCCCATGGGCTCCTGCTCCCCAACCTCCAACAACGTGAACGGAGGGACTAATGGGATCTCCCCTTTCTTCCACGCCATACGGACCGCGGCGCGCCCTGTGGAGATGATGTTGTTGATGTACTGAGGTGCGAGCCCGGCTTCGAGCAAAACGGTTTTAAACCGCTCCTGCTCAGTGAAGGAGCAAGCCTCCTCCACAGTCTTTTCGCCGAACTGGTTGAGCCAGTAGTCGCAGTGGCCCCGTGTCGTCGGCGGATGGGAGGTGAATTGCCCGCGCTTGTCCCAATAGCGGGCAATCACTTCGGCGATTTTGACCTGATCGACAGATTGCTCCGGCTGGGATTGCAGCACGTACCAGTCGTTCAGTCGCTGTTTGGCTTCCTCAAAATCCGCCGTGCAGAGAGAGACGCGCTGGGTCCCGCTCCCTTCTCGCCAGCAGCGATACCAGGAAGAGCTTCCCCGCCTTTGCCCGAGCCAGTAGGACCCGAGCTGGAAAGGCTTTCGTCCGGTTCGTTTGGCCATTTTCCGGTCCCGTAAATTATCAGGTCAGCAATATTGAAGCCCAGGTATCTCACCCCATCCTCGCCGGACTTGGTGGGAAACTTATTTTTGAACATGCCCGCCCGGCGCCACCTTTTGAGGGTGGACACATCACGCTTCAAAAATCCCGCCGTCTCTTTCTCGGAATAGAAGAGATAGAGCTGAAAGCCATTTGCGAGCGCAATGTTGTCACGCATCTTATCGTGCTCCGCCGAGCCCCAGATAATATAGACCTCACTCACGGGACACCTCCAAACATAGGCATGCTCATAGTGGGAACAATACCAGACGGGCAACTTTTGCCGTGGCGAAACATGATTTCTGTAAAGGTCGGTAGCCCGAAGATGACGACAACAACCATTAAGCCCTTAACAGCCTTAATGGCCTCCATGGTCCAGGCGCAGGCCGCGAAGTACGCCAAGGCCATGAAGTGAATCACGAAAACCCATGGCTCCAGCACTGGCTGGAGGAGTTGCTTTCCCCAGCACCACGCGAAGGGGTAGCCCGTGACTTCCGCGCAAACCCAGTTCAGGACGAACACCGCGGCGACGAACGCCGCCGCGGTGCCGTTGCCATCCAGCTGCTTTACCTTCGCCGCCACTGCTTCCTCCGCTTATGAGAGTGAGGCTTATGATGGTAGACCTTGGCGCTCGGCCGGTAAGTCGGCGCCAAGGGGCTTTGGTAGGCATTACGGGGCGCCCTGTTCTGAAAGGCTGACCAGAGCGCCCCGAGGATGCCGGAGACGATGCGCACCGCCAGGGTCACGAAGAATATGAACACCTGGACGGCGAGCTTCAGGATGGTTTCGATGAGGCCAAGCATCGTCACCCGACCACCCGCGGCAGTTCTTTCAACTCCTTCGGCGCCCCGTTGTGGACACCAAAGAGGAAGCGATCAGTGAAGTAGACGCGCTCGACTGGGTTGTAGTAACGGCTCTTAAAGATGCCGACTACGCGACCATTCTTGCCGACATCCAAACGCTCCAACATGAAGGTCTGGCGCCCGCCCGCCGTCCAGTAAGCCGGACGAGCAAGGCGCAGTATCTGTGCATCGCGCTCGGTGTTCAGTACATTCTGCTGGAACTGGCGGATGCGGCGGCGATCGACGCGGGGCTTGCGCTTCTCGACGACGACCGCGTGCGGCGCGACACCGCGCTTCTCCACGATCCGGATGACATGGCGATTACCAATGGGTACGAGATACTTCATTTTCCTCTCCTCTTAGCTTGCGACGCGGCGGCTCAGGTGCTCGACAAGTGTGAGCTGGCCGTTGCGGATGGCGAAGATAAAGCGGTCATTGATTTTCTGACCACGTGGGGTTTGGTGACGGCAGTCGATGTAGGAGATCGGCTCGCCGGTCACCGTGGAGTAGGCCGTCTTGTGGAATAGCCCGACCGCCAACCCTTCCGGCGTGTCGAACACCGGATGGGTCGCACGGAGCTTGGCGAACGTGCGCTCCGTGGGGGAAAGCCTTTCGCCGGGCTGCGGGAAAGGGCTGCAGTCTAGGTAGGCGATCCCCTTCATGGTGGGGACTTTGGGCTCGTCCATGATAATCTCCCATGCGTTACCCCGACGGCCGCTCGGCCCGGGGATGGGAGCATCTTGATACGTTCTCTGAAAAGCGCAGTATTAGTGCCCTATGATTCTCATATTAGCGCGCTAATAGGGCTGCAATGAGCAACGGAAAAGGCGAAGACAACCGCAAAAGGGAAGTTACCAAAAACCAGACCTTTAGTCTTCCCGAAACTTACGAAGAAAAGGTCACCAAACTTTGGAAGAAGACAGGACTCAAAACTCGAACAGCAGTTGCCCAAGCAGCTTTTGATTTGTTCGAGCAGGAAACTTTCAATCCTCGCCCCGATACAAAGTCGTTTGAACAAATTGGACTTGTCGGCGTCTTGCAACAACCCCATCGACACGATTTCACTGAACATCTACGAACAGCTCAAAACGTATTCATTGCCCTAACCGATTTCCGCACGTGGCTTGGCCAACACGGCCATTTATTTGCACTACAATCACGCTCGTGGAGTGACGATCGGAATACCACGATTCTGGCAATGAACCGAAATCCAAAACCAGTTCCCGAGATCGAAACCATCCAAGCTCTTGAATCTCTTTTCCCACCGGGCTCATTTCAATCCGTAAAACCAGCAAGTTTTTCGATCCGGCGAGCTCCCATCGTCGCCACAAACTATTTTTTATTCGGCACAGACACTGAGTGCTGGGTCACGCCAACTTCGCCGGTACCGGTATTCCAGAATGTCTCTTATGGCCTTCATTTCGTCACGCCCACAAAATTTGGATACGATGATGCCCGCTCCCCTCTCAATCTGATGTCATGGACAACCGGCTTCGCTTGGACACATGAACGGAAAGAAAGCCCTGAAAATCTAGTTTATGCCTGGGTGAACGGCCTGTTGAATTCGTAGACCGCTACGCCCCTTTAAGCTCTAGTGCCATTTTTACAGCATCTGTTATCGGTGCCACTGGAATAGGAGACCATATGACTCGCAGATGACTGCGAGTCTGAAGCTCCGCATAATGTGGCAGCATGGCAATCCCGTTTATCCTGCATCGACACGTCAGCAAGGGGACGCAAAAGCAGCCTCACACGGCTGCTGCGCACGTGCGCTATATCTCTCGTCAGTCGGCGACGGTTTATCGCTATGCGGAGCGGATGCCGGTCAACTGGCATGCAGCCCAGCGTTTCCTCTGTGAGCGCGAGGAGCGCATCCGGAAAGACGGTCGGGTCATCGACAAGCTGACCATCTCCCTCCCCCGTGAAATGACCATGGACCAGGCGGTCGATACCGTCCGGAAGTTCGGCTTCCATCTCAGCCTGGGGCGGGCGCCGTTCTACTTCACCATCCAGAACTGGGGCGAACAGAATCCCCACTGCCACTTCATCTTCGTTGATGCCGATATCGAGACCGGCCGGCGTGTGTTCAAAACCACCGATCGCAACAGCACCGAGCGGATCAAGGACCTGTGGGAGAAGGTCTGTAACTCAGAACTTCAGGCTCTCGGCATCGACGCAAGTATTAGCTTTTCAGAAGCGGCTGAGCTGAAGGCGGCGAAGCTGGAAGCCGAACGCTATGAGGCGGATCAGAAGGCGGAGCCGGAGCAGACTCGGCCCCCCGCCGATGAGATGCCCCTAGACGCCCCCACACAGGAGCTACCGGAGCCAGACGAAGAGCCTATCCCTGCCGAGGAAGAAACCGACGCAGAGGACGCCCCAGAGGGCGAGGACGACATGGCTCTCACCCGTGCCCAAAGATTCAACCACGCTCGCCGCGATCTGAATGAGCTTCGCATCCTCAAGGACAAGCGCCAGGAGGTGAACCGGCTCAGGACCGAGTACGCCTACTGGCGCGAGGAAGCCAGGACCTCGCGGGAGAAGGCCGAGCTGGCTAAAGGAGCCCATGAGGACGCCATAGCTAGGACCGGCACCGCGGGCGCCACCTACGAGAAAACCCACTTTATGGGATTCCGGCGCGGTGTGAACCTCGACTTCGGCCTGTTCAAGATCCGCTCTAAGGGTATCGACCGGGCCATCCAGGCTGAGGCTGAATACGAGAAGGCCACCTACGCTCAGGCGTTACGGGCGGCGGACTTCCGAGAGGCCAACAACTACGCGAACAACACCATCGTGAAGGTGTCGGAGCTGGAGGAGAAGGTCCGGGGTATCGACGCCCGGGTCAACGAGATCGAGCACTCCATCGACCTGCACGAGCGCATCAACGGGTTCGAGCGCGACCTTGAGGCTGCCGAGGGATTCTTCAATGACACCATCGGGAAGTACCTCAAGGGGTTCAGCCCCAACGACATCATCGACGCGTACGAGAACGACGAAATCACCATCACGGATGCCAAGATGTTCCTCGCCGAGATGGGGCACCCCGAGCTGGTCAACTGGATCGAGGCGCAGCAGGAAGAACAAGCCGTCAAGCACTAGCGCAGGACGGGCTTGCCTTTCTTGATGGAGAACGTCCGCAGCCCCTTGATGTTCAGGTTGCCACGGATCGCAAACGAGATTTCCTCGTCGGCCCGCCGGAGTTCGTCCGCCTTGACGCGACGGCGGGCTTGTTCGTTCTTACCGCTGGTTTCACCGTACTCCCCCTGATTACGGGACCCGCTTTCGATGGTCATGTCGCCGATCATCTTGCTGTAGGTTTCGTTGACCTCCATGTCCTGGTTTCCGGGCAGGACGATATGGTCACAGCCGTTGAACAGGGTTTTGGCTTCTTCCCCGTACCAATGCTTCATCGCGGAGAAGCTGAGAAAGCCAAGCCACTGGCTGTAATTGGCCTTCCGCAATTCGTTGTGTCCATCGAGAAGAGCGTTGCAGGTCCCCAGCCGGGCAGCCTCGTCAATAAACGCTTGCAGACCTCGCGGATTGGGGATGCCGGTGGCGTCCCACTGCCGGCGGATTGTGTTGATGGCGTTGCCGAAGACCACGCGAGCAAACTCTCCGCCTCCCGGTGCCAGGCCGGTCCGGACGAAGAGTGCGCAGGGTTTGTCATGGCTCAGCATATCCTCGAAGGACCAGCCCCGCTGGTTTGTTGGGGTGGGAGTTACCTCCCCAATACGGCGCATGGACTCGAACGTCCAGACATCCAGCTTGCGGAGTGAGGTCGACTGCATGCCTACCCCTTCGTCACCCTTCATCTTGGCGAAGATCTCCATCGCGTTGAAGTCGTAAGGGTACTTCTCCATGCGCTTGATGAGGGCATCCCGCTTTTTGTCGTTCAGCAACTCATCAACGCATTCTGCCAGGGTTCGCTTCCCGCCTTCGAACATGAGGTTCAGCGTAATCACGTCCTGCAGCATCTTACGGGCATAATCGACGAAGTGCGGCTGGCGCGAGTTCGGCTCCGGGGCAATCAGCAACTCGCACAGCGCCTGGAGGTCCCCGCGGTAGTTCATGCTCTTCGGGTCGAGGTAAGACTGGACATCGTACCGGATGCCCAGGCTGGGATTGACGGTATCAATCTTCTCTATGACGTACCCCGCCTCCTCCAGCATGGATTTTCCTCGGGTATACAGCTCGTCTGCCGGGTCGTGGATGAGCAGGTGCTCTCGCCGGTTGGGCTCGACGAGCATCTTATTCTTGAAGTTGGCCAGCGCGTTTTGCGACTTCCCCTGTCCCGGTCCCGCCAACACGATCACGCCACGGCGCGGGCGCCCGTAAATCCGCTTCCCGGATTTCGTGAAGGCGAGAAGATAGGAGCCGTAAGGCTCAAACGCTCCTGCCTTCCTCAACCCCTTGTCCGTGGCCCAGTCCGCATCGCCATGCGTGGTTAGCCCCTTTTGCGTTCTGATGAGCTGCCACACATACTTCACGATGCCGAATACGACGCGCAATACTCTCCACAACAGGATGGGTACGCCGAACAGGATAAAGCCAAGTACCTTTAACATTCCGTCCATGTTATAGTCCCTTCGCGTTTCCGCACATCTCAAATCGTTTCACACCCGCAGAGAGGACTCTCATGCGCACGGCAGACCTGTATTCAAAAGTCACTGACAGCATCATCAAGCAGCTGGAGGCAGGGGTTATTCCCTGGACGAAGCCATGGGCCATCGAAAAGAAAGCCGGTATCGCCTACGTCCCCACGAACGTCGCTACTGGGCGTCCCTACTCGGGGATAAACACCTTGCTTCTCTGGGCCGAAGCTATGGAGCGGGGTTTTCATTCCCACTCCTGGATGACCTTCAAGCAGGCGAACGACATCGGCGCGCACGTCCGCAAGGGCGAGCACGGCAGCACGGTGGTCTTCACCAAGTGGACGGAAAAGCCGGATGAAACGTCCGGCGAGATGAAGAAGAAAAGCCTTCTGAAAACGTACACGGTGTTCCACGTTGAGCAGCTGGAGAAACTTCCTCCAGCCTACCAAGCCACTGTCGAACCACCTCCGGAGACGGAGGTTTACGAAGGGGCTTTAAGGCTCATTCGCGATTGCGGCTTGGACCTTCAATACTCGGGCACGAAGGCGGCTTATTACCCCCAACGTGACCAGGTCGTGCTTCCCCCCTACTCGTGGTTTGAAAGTCCGGACGAGTTCTATGGGGTGGCCTTTCACGAGGTCATCCACGCAACCGGCCACAAAGACCGCCTCAACCGCAATCTCTCCACCAGGTTCGGCAGCAATGCTTACGCCTTCGAGGAGCTGGTTGCGGAGCTCGGAAGCGCCTTCCTATGCGCTCACTCCGGCATCCCTGCCCGTCATCGCTCGGCCTCATACGTCGAGAACTGGCTGACGGTGCTGAAGGACGACAAGCGGGCAATCTTCCAAGCCGCTTCCTACGCCTCTCAGGCTGCGGACTGGGTAAGGCATCAGGCCGAACCCGAGGTGCAGCCTGAGACCCAACGCCAGATCTCCGAGAAGGAGATGGGCGATTCCATTGCGTTCTGACGCTTTGAAAACCTCAGCCCCGGCCTAACCGCCGGGGTTTTTCTTTGGAGATTGCCCATGACCATCAGAATCTCACGCAGCATGTTTCCCGGCTCGCGGGCCGAGTACATGAAGTGGGCCGGCACCATCGCGCAGCCCTATCGCTCGATGATCGAGACCGAGGACACCGTGACCCGGCGAGAGGCTATCGACATCGGGTATGCTGTTTTCCGGGACCGGAGCCAGCCCCTGACCGAGGTGGATAAGCACTTCCTCGTCGAACTGTTCTACGAGATCATGAAAGACGACCACCCCGCTTAGGCGGGGTGTTTTATTTGCACGCCGCTTCCATCGCGACATCGAGGGTTGTGATTTCCGCTATCGTGGCCTCTGTGTCGTTCACGGAAACTGTTGGCGCGTATCTACGATATGTCGCGCACCCGGCCGCGCTGTTCGAGGAAGCGCAGGCGGTCAGCAGGAGACCAGCCGCGAGAAGCTGCAGCAGCTTTGTCGGCTTCCTCGATATGGTCCAGCGCATCTTCAGCTTGCCGTCCTTGTTGGAGTTCGGAGCCAACAACTGCGGCGCCGGCAGGCATGAGCCACGGCTTCAGGATCTCCCAAATAGCGAGGACGGCTGAGGTAAGCCACGCTGGCATTACTGCACGATGGTGGGGCTGGCGGCCGTGCCGAGCGTGGTCTTGATATTGGTGATTTGGCTGCCGACGGCGTTACTGAGGTTTTCGGTGCCAGGTACCAGGCCGAGCACACCGATCACGCCGCTGAGGACGAAGACGATGGCTACCTTGCCGAGGTTGCTCTTGATGATGGTGTAGAGGAGCTTCAGTGCTTCCAAGCTTTTACCCTTTCCTTATTCAAAGGGTGAGCCGAGCTTGGCAATGTGTCAAAGAAAAAAGGCCGCTGATGGGTGGGGGGGAGGAAGCGGCCCTTCCCGTCTTACGTCGCTCGTTACAACAGGAGCAGCGCCGCGGGTAAGGTCAAGCTGACACGGGGCCAGCTATCTGTCTACTTGCTCTTATCGCTCCACAGCGTCGGCTTGGACCGGTTATCGAGGTGAATGTGTCGGTCGCACACTTCAATCCCCTTGATCCCCGCCTTGATGGCTGCGGCGACTATGGCGTAACGCGACGAGCTGTCAGTGCATGCGATATCGGCCGCCTCCCCGGTCAGATGTCGGCTCGCACTGGCGCCGCCGATCAGCTTGTTATGTGCGGCGGTTCGATAACCCGCCGTCACCCGCCATGGGAATGAGCAGAAAGAGCGCGCCACATCGAGTTTTGACAGAAAGCCCGGATGCATCTTCGCGCCAGAGCCAGGCGCGTCCGGGCTATCGAATTCTACGGGCTTAAAGAATCTCACCGGCGACGAGCAGTCGTTCCGATTTTCTGCTTCATGAGAAGGTCAGTGATCTGGTTCAGACCTTCTTTTACCTCATTAAAGTCGGCGGCTATGTCGGCTTTCATCACGCTCAGGTCCGATTTTTTCACATAATTCTCAGACACGTGGAGCTTATACGCATCGTGATCACTTCGCATTGCGTTGAACTGCCGGTTGATCCACAGAACCCACCCAATCACCATCACGCACAACGAGCCAAAGGCCGACCATCCCCAGTCGGCCAGTTTCTCGTACCAATTGATGGCGGGGAGTTCGTTTGCCACTATGGATAAACATCCCGGAAGATGGCATCGCCGTAGACCTTGAACTTGACCAGCTTCTCCGTCGCGCCACTACCGGTGCAGGCGGGATAGCTAATCATCGTGGCGTACAGCATCGGCGTCTGACCAATGGTCTCGAAGTTCGGCTCAGTGCTCCCCGGCTCGATCAACGCGCCATAGCGGAAGACCTGCACATTCGTCGCGGAAGGGTCCTCTGCGCACTGCATGTCTTTGCGGTAATCCGCCCAAACGAAATGCCGGGGTTCCGTCCAGTTAATCAGGTCCGTAGACAGGGCGATGTAGTAACCGTCGTCGGCGCGGTCGAAGGGCTTCTTCGCGCTCATAAGGGCGACGAAGGTGGCGGAGGCGTTGGCTGTCGGCTCGCGCTTGCTGATGCTGTGGACGCGCATGGGGGTGGTGTCGTCAAACTTGGCCTCCAGCGATGTACCGCGGACGACGCCCAGGTTGATGATCTTCCCGAGGTCCTGCCCGTCCATATCCATTTCAGTCTTCAGGCTGCGCCACTGCGTCAGGCGGCGGATGTACCAGTCATTCCACTCTGCATCGACGTGCTTCCGGATGAGGTAGTTCCCCTCCTTCTGGTTCATGTGCTGGCGGCTGTAGACGACGTCATAGAGGTAGTCGCCGACCTGGATAATGTTGGTGGGGTTGGTGAAGCCGTATTCATGGCCGACATTCGGCACGTAGCCGAAGTTGTTGCGAATGACGAGGCTGTCCGAAGGAGCGTACCGGTTGAAGGTAACGCCACCATCGGTGCTGTAGAGCGCGGTGACGACGTTGGCCCAGCAGTCCTGATACCCGCCGGTGCATCCTGAGATTGAGGGGTAGCGGTGCCCGTGGTATTCGACGTGGGCCAGGGCATGGACATTCTCAGTGTTGGACGGGTCAACCCATAGCGCGTGAAGCCACTCGAAATCCCGATAATCGTTGTAGTCCGGGTCCTGCGCGCTGATGAGGGCTGGGTCCGCATTCCGGGAAAGGTGGTTCAGGTCCGGCGTGCTGCCAATGCCGTCAACCCGGAAGCTCGCATACTGGCTCCCCGCCACGAGCGTGACTGAACTGTTGATCTGAATAACCCGTGCCGGCGTGTCTGGCAGCTCCGTGGTGCTGACGGGCGGGTACGCCGAGGGAATGGCGTTGAGGACGTTCGCGGTCAGCCCAACCGGAATGATGGTGGGAGAGACGGCAAACGCCGACGCTGCCATCAGGCAGAGCGCGGCTATTAGGGATTTCATGTGCTTCGCTTTCATTGCTATTGAGCGCCCACGGCCTGCATGTACGTGAGAACGATTGCGCTTTGGCTCGCCTGTTGCGCAGCGCTCAGACTATCCCCCATCGCAACGAAGGCATCTTGGTGAGTGCCGCCGGAGTTGATTGCGCCCGTGGCGGAGTTCTTGGCGCCGATGTAGAGGAAGTCATTGTCCACACCCACAGAAGCGCGAGTAAGCGTTTCAACAGCGGCCCCGTTCTTGTAGACGATGAAATTTCCCGCAACAGAACGGTCAAACGACGTTAGGCCGACACTGGTGCTGAAGCTGCCCGCCGCCCCAGTGGTTGAAGTGTTGTTTTGCGAAAACCCGCTAACATTGTCGCCAATTGACCGTCGGGGAATAATCGCCGTGGAAGATGTGCCGGTCGCATAGGTATTAGCCGCCACGTTGTTCAGGATGAACACGCTTAGGTTTTCGCTGTTCTGCGCGATGCTAGCAGTTGTCGGGTTGAAACCCGTGTTCAGGGCTGAAGTGTTATTGAAGGTCCACCCACGGTCGGCCGTGAATGTCGGGCTACCTGTGAACACGACAAGGGTGTTGGTGACAGGGTTTTTCCAGTTAATCGCGGAAGCGCTGGCATCGCTCGCCGCCAAGAAGTAGATGACTTTTTGCTTGGTCCAAATTCCCGAAGACTTGAAGTCGGTAACGACGGTGTCGATGGCGATGGTGTGCGACGTATCCTGTGGAGACATCGCAGCCAGGATCGCAGTGGTCTCGGTATTTCGAATTGAATATCCGGTCGAGGCAGCGGGGAGAGGACCCATGCGGCCGGGGAAGCCCGCCATCACGGCTACTTGGGTGCCGTCGATAATTGTTGCGGCTTGCGCACACGACAAAAGCCCCGCAGTCAGCAGGGCAATGGCGAGGACGAGTCGCCGCATCAGACTACGGCTTCATTAGGTCGATGTAGAGAACACCGCCGGAAGCGTCTTGAATCGCAGAGATGTAGGTCGTCCTGCTGGGGTTCTGAAGAACCTTGAAATACTCCGGGGTGTTCGCCGGCAGCAGTGTGTCGTTTGTCGTGGCGGTAACTGTGGACCCACCCTCTTTCTTGTGTACCGCTGTGGTCGCCGCGTAACGCACCACACGGGTGTCCGAAGGCAGCACCAATGTCCGCGAAGCTGTTCCTGTGTAGTTCAAGGTGCGGGTTTCGCTGACTTGGAAAACGCTCTGCCCGTCAACACCGGAGCCGTATGCCTGCGCGTGGGAAAGGATTGGAAGCAGCAGAAGTGCCGCAGTCAGTCGGAGTTTCATTCCGTTATCTTTCGTTGGTTGATTAGAGCGCGGTTTTGCATCCATGGCAATTAGTTCGTCGCAGTGTTGCGCCGAGAACGCATTGCGATGGAGCCGTTCGTGATGTTGCCGCTGCTGAAATAGAATTTTACGGCGTTAATCTGAGACGAAGTCGCGACGCCCACGAAGCCGCCGCCGGATACGAAGGCGATACCGGAGCTAGTGTTGTTTGCGTGGGTACACGACCACGTCAATTGTTTGACGAGTGTCGTCGAGCCAGCGCTGAATAACTGGACTACGCCGCACAATGGGTTGTTGCTCCCGTTGTTCACGCCCCCGGAGGTCTGGCTGAGGTCTACCTTGGTGCCCGTATATTCCCCCTCCTGGGTGCTCGATGCCACGCCTCCCGTAGACACCTCAGAGATACGTTTCGCATAGGAGTAGTTAGTGACCCAGGACGAGCCATTGTTGGTAGAAACCTGCATTTGCAGCACGGCACCGCTGGTCGCTGGCTTCAGCGAGATCAGCTCAAATTCGATTAGATCTTTGGTGGGGAGGTTCGTGAATGTGAGCGTCGCAGAGGCGCTTGCAGTTTGGACTGTACCGGGGTTCACGCCGCTTATTGCGGGGGCGCCGGAGGTGGCTTCAGCAATAGCGAGCGGGTTATCGCGCAAAGCGCGCACGTTTGATTGGGTAAGAGGCTTATCTTGCGCTAGGGAGGCATCTGCGAGAGTGGTGTAAGTCGTCAACTACAGAGCTTTCATTGCAAGAATCATCACACGATATGCGGGCCTTGGGCAAGGTCGCTCATCAGTCCGGCGTCGTTGCTGATAAACATGTAGGAGCGACGCTCTGTGTCACTCGCTGCGGTCCAATCCGGTGTTGCATCCGGCGCGATGAGCGCTGCACTGCCCGTCGTGCTTTGCACCTGTATCGCCTTGAAAGCGTAGATACTCCCCACAACCATTTCCCGGCATTCTGTGACCAGGTATCGGATAGTAATGGGAGCGCCGGTTTCGTCCTGGATCATCCGGGACGCCACGTCTACGAGGTCCCCGGTGTTGAGTGCATCCTTCGCGTCGAGCTGGAAGGAAATCTGGCGGGGCGTATCTTTGAAGCGACCGAGTAGCCGCGCGCCTATTTCGGCAGCAAGCTGGTCGGTAGGCACCCAGCGGTTGAGAATAACCCGGTCGGCCGCCGTGCCGTAGGCGTTCACGCTTTCGCCGGTAACGTCCACCTGGATGGACACGCTCTTGAAGTTCTCGGCCTTCAGATCGGAGGTCGGCGCGTTCAGCGAGTAGTAGGTGATAACCTTGCTGATACGCTCCTTCTGGAGGTCCGACACCACGAATGAGCCGGCGAGAATGTTGCTGGTCTCGTCAATCATAAGTGGCGGCGAGGACGGCAGCGGCGGCGCGATGACCTTGAACCTCACCTGGGCCGCGATGTCATCCCACCACAGGATGCAACCCGTGCTCTCGATAATCTCTTCGAGCAGGTCTTTCACCCCTTCCGGCTGGGTAAGCAGCACCGTTGACGTGAAGGTGGACAGCCACAGGCCATTCTCGGTGTTCCAGTCTGCTATGGTGATGTAGGAGGCATCGAGCCCCGCGTAATTCACCAGCAGGTCATTGATTATGTAGGGAATGGTCTGCGCAGTGTAGCGGAGGCACAGCTGCACTTTGCTCGATATATCGTGGTCGTCCGCTGTGGTGCCATCAGTCCCTCGTGTCACCCCGTTGAGGGTGTCCCCGCTCTTGCTGGAGTAGGTCAGCACCTCATCGTCAATGCGGAGTGTCCCTGCGGCCGGGTAGTCGGCCCCTGCCCCGGTTGGCAGCAGCGACAAAGTTGTGGCGGCGGCAAGCAGGGCCGCGCTCAGTACGCCCTGACTTTGCGCCGGAGCCTTGGACTTCTCTGCGTCGGCGAAGCGCAGCGCATCCTTGCCGACAATCTTCACCGTGCCATTTGCCGAAATCTCAATCGGCCGGTCGATGAAGTAGGTGCGGCTTTGGGTGTAGATTACCCGGTCATCCTCGATATACCCGGTGCTGACCTTCAGCACGCGGTTTTCCATATAGATGTTCCTGGCTCGAAGCTTGCCGAAGAAGGTGCCCTGGTCGTTCGGCGTATAGCTTCGCGTGCTCACGTAAGGGTCCACACCCCGGTCGTGGTGGGGGAAGTCCTCCAGCGTGATCGTCACCGAAGCGCTGACCGAGAACCCTTTTGGGTCGATTTGCGTGGGTGCGATGTCGATGGAGCTGATGCAGGGGAAGACATTCTCACCGATGGGCAGGAAGGACGACTTCTCCGTGAACTTGTAGGTCTTCGTCGTCTTGCTGTAGTTCGCGGTATCCTGACAGCTCTTATAGGTGTTGAAGCATTTCTGCGTGCCTGTCGTGCCGACGGCGGCGGTACATGGCGCCGAGCCGTACACGTTCGCGCAGCTATCCAGCACAAGCTCCACGATGGTGATCGGCTTCCGCCCTACCCTCACCCTGATGGTATCGAAGTCCGTCACTCCACCAGCCCCTTAATCGGGATGACGACGCCCATGTAGCCGTAGTTTGTGTGCTCCGGTTTTGGAACCTGGTCCTCCACCCAGCAGTACACGGCCTCATCGGGGTGGTTGGTGATGTCCGGGATGAAGAAGAACGCCCGCTTCTCCGCCGCTTCCGCGAAGTCCAGCCAGTTCGTCCGCATCCAGGAGTCGCTGGCGCCCTGGACGATGATGTCGGTGGCGATGCCCCTGGAGATCACGCTGCGCCCCAGGAAGGCGCCGCCATCCGCCCGGCTGGTGATGAGCTGGGTGTCGCGCGCAAAGATCGGCGGTGTCCAGTCGAGGTACATGCCGTATTCGAGAGTGAGCTGCGGTCCAAACGAGATGCAGTTCAGCGAGAACACGTCTGTGGCGACGACCACCACCCGCCACTTATCCGTGGTGCGGCTGTTGTAGGTTTTAAATTGCGGCGAGTTGTCGTCCGGGTGGATGGCGGCGAAGGCGTCGATGTACGTGCCGGTCCCGGAATTCCAATACTGGAGGCGGATACTGTTCGAACCGCTGAGTTGGTAGAGGTCCTGTCCGTAATAGGCGAAATAATCCGCCGTCATCGGGCTGGGGAGCGTCAAATCAATAGTGATGGTGCCGCTCGCAGCTGGCTTGAACCAGTCCCCCGTTTTCCAGTCGTAGCAGTTTGCGACCGGAAACTCCGGGTCCTCACTGGACGCGACGACCGTGCCGTACTCCAACAAGTTCATATAACCGAGCCGGGCGTTCGAGGTCGGCATCAGCTCACCGTCACCACGTTGAGGCGAGAGCCGCCTGCGAGGGCGTCGTTCAGCCCTTCGATAATCTTCCGCATGGTGTTGATGGAGTAGAAGCCGTCGGGATCGCCATGAAGCTCCACGCGCACCATTTTGGTCGGCGCCTCCGCTAAATCGCCCGAAGAGCTGGAGCTGGACGTGTCGCCCGGACCGCCCCCTCCGCCACCTGCGCCACCTGCGCCAGCAGACGATACCCCGCCACCGCCACCGAATGACGTGGAGGCTATGGCGGCGATGTTCGCGGCTTGGGCCGCAGCGGCGACGCCGGCGAATGCTGCCCCAAGAGGAGGTCCGCCAAGAGCGTTCCCGAATTTGTAGGCATCGACGATAGATTGTCGGGCTGACAGCAATGCCTGAGCGAGGGATGCGGCCTTCTCCAGTTCGAAGAATGCTTTGTTATGCTGCGCAGCCTGTTGGATGCTGGAGCGAAAGCTCTGCCCTTGCTCTTTTACAGACTTGTCCTGGTAATCCACTTGGACGCCAAGAAAGCCTTCTGCAGCGGCCTGTTCGTCACTGAGGAAGGCATCACGATACTGCTTGCGTAGTTCGGCCAGGCGCGACTGGTAATCCAGCTCAACCTTGAGAGATTGCTCATTGAATTCCTCCTGGGTGACGGCCTTCTTGTTCAAGGCCTTTTCCAGCAGATCCTGCTCTTCTTGGTGACGCTTCTCTAGCGAGGCCATGGCCTCAGCCGCATCTACCTTGTTCGGGTCGGTCTCGGAGATGAGGCCGGAGCTTTGCTGCATTACCCGCTGACGAAGCGCTGCCCGAGCGTCTGCCGCCCGCTGCGCTGCCGCCGAAACGCCGGGCGGGCTGGACTTACCCAGGGTATAACCGCCCGTGCTGCCTTTATCGCCGCCGAGGCCGCCACTAAGCAGACCGCTTCCTGTTGATCCGGCGAGAAGACCGCCATCCGGTCCGGGCGTCGAGGTGGGGCTATAAGGCGCGTTGACGACTTGCCGCCGGAGCCGGATGGCTTCGACACGTTCCGCTATCTGCGCCTCCGGTATAAAGGCCATATTGTTGCCGCCGCTCAGCTCCTTGAATGCCAGTTGTCGGTCTCGAAAGTGGCTAAGGACGTTGCCTAGGGCGGCGGACGCCTTTGCCGCTACGGAAACAATGTCCCCAAGGTATTCGGCAAACGCCTTCATTCCTTCGACGGTCGCGGGGTCGTTGAGCTGCTTGGTTAGTTCCTTCACTGAATTCGTGACAGCATCCAGGAAGCCGCTCTCGGCGATTTTCGCCTGCAGCTCGAAGAGGGCATTACCTAAGCGGTTAAAAGCGGCCTGGGCACCGGTAGCGGCTTCCTCAGCCGCAGCGCCGAATTCCCTCTTCAGCCCCTGCCCTAGCTTGATGAGGTCGCGGGTCGTTACCTGCCCGTTCTCGACCATCTTGATGAACTCTGCATTCCCTTTGCCCATCGCCTTCGAAAACACCTGCAGCGCGCCAGGCAGGCTTTCCCCGAGCTGCTGTTTCAGCTCTTCCATGCTGACCGTGCCCTTGCTCGCCATCTGCGAGAGGGCGATGAACACGAGCGAGGTTCGCTCCGCCGACAGCCGCATCCCGGTCGCGGCCTCACTCACACCCGTGAAGATGTCCTTCGTCTCCTGGAAGGTCAGTCCTGACCGAAGGGCGGAGGCAGCGAAGCTGGCGAAGCCGTCCGCAATGGACCTGAAGTCGAGACCCAGGCGCTGGGCCTCACTCCGCACGAATGCGAGTGATTCCGCGGTGATGTTGGCGCTACCCGTGGCAGCACCCATCTTCGCGGTGAGGGATTGCATTTGAACGCCGGCATCGACGAAGCTCTTGCCAACCCGGAATGCGGCCCATACCGACGCGAAAGCCAGCACCTGCGTGCGCAGGCGCGCAAACATATTCCCCACGCTGGTGGTGATTTGGTTGCTTTGAGACTCGAAGGTCCGTACATCGCGGATTGCGGTGTTGAGACTGCCCTGTAGGCCTTTTACGTCCGCTTTGAGCTCAACAAGGAGGGTTTCGAGGACCTGACTCAATTACCTCGCTTTCTCTTGTTGCCCTCTTCCTCTCGCTTCATCGCGAGGAATTCGTTGCGAGACACCGGATCAACCGTGTTGATGCCCTTGGACCGCAGATAACCCTTCATCGCAGAAGTGTACTCGTAAACGGTGGCGTCCCAAAATTCTTTCGGAGACCACATAAGAATTCCCATCGCTGAGGACATGACATCCTCCCAGGGAAACTCCGTTACTCCGCCGGAGCCTTCTGAGGCTTTCCCATCTCCGCGCCTTTCAGTGCATGGCCAGCGAATTTAACGATGGAAGTCATCAGGTCCGGGTTATCGAGTCCAATATCAAGGATCGCTTCACCGACATCATCCAGCGTCATGGCCGTGTCGCCGTAGCCTTTGAGGCCGTGCCAGACGATGATTGCGGCCTGCTCCAGGCCCATTTGCTCCAACCTCATCAGAAGCGGGATAATATTGGTCTTGAGGTCACGTTCGATGCCACGGATGGCGCCGAAGGTCGCGCGCATCACATGCTCCTCACCCTTTAAGGTGATGGTGTATTCGTTGCGAAGGCGCTCACTCATTATTGGGGTAGCCTTACCGCGGTCAAACTCACCCCCGCCGTTCCGCTCATGTTGACCCGGACGGTGCTGCTGGTGGTGTTGTTCCATCGACCGACAGGGAACGGCCCGGTAATGACATAAGTCGCCGAGGGGATGCTGACGGTCTGGTCGGACAGGGTAACTGTGCCGTATCCGGACTGCGTCATTTGTGTCGCCTGGGTGACGATGGTGGCAGTCACAGCGGAGCCACCGCCTTTGATGAGCAGGGCGCTGTAACCGTCGTTGGTGAAGTAGTTGGTGCTGGCGGCGTTTTGCATCCCGGTAAGCGCGAGACCCGTGACCGACAGATCGGTGGTGCTGACCGTTGCTGCTTGCGCCTGCACATCGGCAGAGAACAGGGCGACGAGCGCCGTCGCGGCGAACAGAAGTTGGCGGAATGTTGAGTGCATCATGGTTCTCCTTAGCTGAGTACTACTGCCCCGGCGCTTTCGAGGTTCAGGCTGTTGGCAGCCGCGCCGTTGTAAGTCGTTGTGGGGTTGAAGCTGGTAATCATGAAGGAGCCTGTGAAGGTTTTCCCACCCAGGACGAACTGGTAGTTCCGATGGGCGTTGACCATCGCATCGGTCAGCATCGCGGTAGCAGCAGCGTCCTCAACGTAGACGCCCTGGAATTTGATGGTGATGGACGTTACCCCAGCTCCTTCGAGGAGCTTGCGGATGCCAGCATCGTCAGAGTTCGTGATATCGACCGGCTCGTTGTTGATGCTCAGGTCGGCCTGACGCGCGCCGCCGACGGCGACAAAAGCGGTACCGTTGTAATATTTCAGCAGGACATTCCGTCCCTTGATTGCGGGCATCTCCTCTAACTTTCCTTGGTGGACTTTTTGGCCTTGGGTTCGAGAACCGCCAAGCCTTCAGAAATCAATTTCTGGGAAATCTCTTCGGGCAATTCATAAACTGACCCGGCATCGAGGTGCACCGTGGACGCACCATCAGGTGAGTACAGGTGATTCCTCAGCATTCGAACTTGACTCAACGCATACGCTTTCCTTGGAAAGAATCTTGCACCGCATTTCGGAAAGCGCGCAACATTAAATTGCGAGGACCTTGAATTCGATGAAGGACTGGTAGGTGCGCCCGTCAGGTTCAGGGAAGCATCCGGCCACCCCGTCGAACTCAATCATCACCAGTTCATTGTCTGGCAAGGCGAGATTAACTTCGTTGCGATTCAGCGAGTTGTAGATGGCTTCACGCATCACGAGTGCGGTGCCCGGCTTGTTCTCACGGGCGAAGGCCTGGACACGAAGGGTGTGCTCCATTCCTGCAAAGGACTGGGAGGAGAATGGAACACTGTTACAGGTGATAAGGACGAAGGGGTATACTGGCTTTTTCGGTACCGCCCCAACGACCCGCTCTCCGACGATGCCGGCGAGCGTTGGATTAGCTTTCAGAACCGCCACGGCCTGCTTAAGAAGGGCGCGCGCGTTATCGGCCATTGAGGCCTGCTTTCATCGCTCTGGCTACCCGTTCAGTTGCCTGCTTCATCAAAGCCTTGAATGTCGGCCGCGCAAAAGGACGCGGTGCCATGCGGCTTGTCCCTACCTCAAGCGGGAGAGCATGCTTGGAGCTATTGGCCCAAATGGCCACCAGCGGGTCCGTCAGTCGGTAGTACATCTTGCGGACAAGTTCGCCGTAATCCGTGTTCGGAAACTCACCAGGTGCTGACGCGATGTGGATGCGCTTTCCCCGCTTGTAGGCGCGACCGGAGCCGCTGTTCTTCTGGATGCGGATGATGGCGTGCCCGTTCATCTCAGCCACAGAAGCCAGCAAGGCGTTGCTGACCGGGTTAGACACCTTCGCAGGTATTTGGGAGAGCTTCCGCACCAAGCTGTCTACGCCGCGCACGGTCATTGTTCCGTCCCCGCGTCGAGCATCAGCCGCAGCCCGACCTTTGAGCCTATTTCAGAAACGGCGAGGACATTGCTGGGGACGCCGTTCACGACGACACGCAGTCCGATTGCCTCCTCGGTCGCTTTCAGGTCCTCACGGTAGGCAATGGTCATTCGCCGGCTGACCATTGATGCGGCGCCGCCGTCGTTCAGCCCCTTCACCTGATTACGCGGGTTGTCCCAAACCGCCTTCACCGTAGTGAGATCGGTCCATGTCGGATTTTCAGGATCAAAGTCGCCACCTGTTTCGGAAGACCCCTGTTGCAGGGTTACATCAAAACCATGCCGCGTGAGCATCCCGGCGACTTGGGCGGCAAGGCGAGTATTGATGCTCACGTCCGGACAAGCTTCGCCATTCCCGTCGTCGTGCTCATCCCGCCGATTCCCCGCAGCATCGTGCGGAGGTAGTCGTATTGGGCTGAGACCTGGGTGAGGTCGTAATCCACCTGTACGTCCCCGATACGCTCGCTCTTCACCGCACCACCAGATGACACCAGCTCCATTGGTTGGAGCCGACCGCCCAGGGCAAGGTTGGCGAGTTCCGCGGTGGCGTTCTTGATGATTGTGGGGATGTCTTCGAGCAGGCGCCCTTCCCGATCCCAGACACAGTCACGAGGCCAACCTAGGGTTTGAGTGATGTCGGCAATAGCGCCCTTCCACTTGAAAGATACGTCGAGGAAGCTGGTGGCTTCGATGATGGCCGCTTCCTTTGCCTGGGTTGTGGCTGCTGCCCATGCCGTAGAAGCACCGCGAGCGCTCAGGTAGGTCGTGACCTCCTGAACGCTCGCATATGCGTCAACGCCGACTTGCATTAGCTGACGGGATCTTCCGCCTTCGGAGCTTGGGTCTTAGGCTGCTTGGGCTCGCCCTGCTTCTTGCCGCGCGGTTTAGCACGGGGCTTGTCAGGGTTCAGCTTGTCCTCGGCCGGAGCGGAGGGCTGCGCTTTCGCGACATTCTCCAGGAATTCGTCCGGGGTGCGGACGGTGATGCTTCGGGCTTCGTATCCTTCGCGGATGACCACACTGTTCGGGCCTTCATCGAGGATAATTTCAGTGAACTCCGACTCGAAATCAGCTGGGCCGAACATGCTGGCATTACGCTCGCATACCGAGATGCGGCGGACGGACAGCACAGAGGCGAAGGCCAAGTCAGCAAGCTGGCCGTGATGGTAATAACCGATTTTCATGGTGTTGCTCCTTATTGGCTCACCACCAGGCGGAAGCCCGGCAGGTCTTTGTGGCTGGTCGCGTTGCGGGTCCAGTTGGACGCGGTCGCAACGGTGCCAGAGGTCGGGTTGTTCCCGCCGCCGACGGTGTTCCACTTGTAGCCGCGCAGTTTAAGGTTATAGGCGCCCTCAGCTTGGCAACGCTTGATGAGGTTTTCCTTGCCGGTGATGTCGTCGAAGACCACGTCGGTCTGCTCGGAGATGTTGACGACACCCGCTCCGCGCTGCAGCCCGAGAATGGTGTACTTGCCGTTTGCGGAAAGCGTCGGGCTGTCGGTCACGATGACCGGGCGGCCCAAGGTGGGAACACCACCGTTGTAGACGCTGATGCCGGAGTCGTTGAACTGAGGCGCAACACCGCCCAGCATCCCGCCCGCCCAGTCGTGGAAGGCTGCACCACACATCACCAGGGCGATGACATTGCTGGACTTGTCGCCAAGCTTCTTCATCGCGTTATTGACGTGGACGTGGCTCATCTTGCCGTTTTGACCGTCTCCGCTCACATCGAGGTTGATGGTATCGCCTTCGTTCTGCATCGCAGCGTCAAGAGCGGCAATGACGCGCTCAAGGGCTTCCTGCCGTGTTTCGTCGCCCATCTGCTCACCCATGATCTGGGCATACAGCTCCATGGAATAGCCCATGGTACGGAAGGCATCGCGGGTGGTATCGGCGAGGAACTTCCGCTTGAGTTTTACGGCGATGTCCTCTTCTTGACCCAAGGTCGCAGCAACGGCATCAGCGATGCTGGTAGCATCGCGGCGGCTCAGGCCAGTGAAGTTCTTGAAGAAGGACTCACGGTCGAAGTCGCCCTGCTTAAAGGCATTGACCATGACCAACGCGCCGTTCGAGGCGGCGTTGAACACGTTTGTATTCTGCATGATGCGCTCATAGTGCGCTCCGGCGAACTGCTCGTCATAGTTCACCATGTTGGTGCGGGTGGTTGTCACTTGGACGGACTTTCATTGTTCAATTTCTCTTTCCATGCTTCGAGACCTTCCTTCGCAATGAATTCAGACTTCTCAGCACGCGTCATTTCGGACGTTTTCTTTGCTGTGCCGGCTCCGCCGCCACCGCCGCCTCCACCACCGCCTCCGCGATTGTCGGGAGCAGAGATGAAGGGCTTGTTTGCCTCATCGCCCGCCCACTTCTTCGCGAAGTCAGCTACAGGAGTTCCGTCAACAATGACCCCGCCATCCTTGACTTGCATCTTCTCCCGCGAAGTCGACAGGATGTCTGCCTTGACCGCGCGGATGAATTCCTTCGGCACACCATTCTCAATGAGAGCAGACGTGAGTTGGTTATCAATCTGAAGGTCGGAAAGCTTTTTTACAGCATCGTCCCGGTCCTGCTCAGCCTGACTAAGCTTGGGAGCAAACTCTTCCTCAATGCGCCTCTGGATTTCCTCAGGGGTTCTCCCTTCGTCTTCCAGCTTTTGCATCTTCTGTTTGAGCTTCTTGAACTCAGCGGGGTCTATGCCCTCGTATTTCTTTTTAAGTTCCTTCAGCTCGTCGAGAGCTTCTTCCTTCGCTCGCTTGAGGCCCCCGGCCTCTTCGTCGAGCAGCCTTTTGGCTTCAGCCTTGATTGCGGCCTTCACCTCAGGTGCATTCAGATCAACTTCACTCACTTTCCAAGTCCCCGACTTGTTACTATCTCAGCTCCTTAAAGGTACCGATGCTGAATCATGAGTCCGATACAGTGAATTCGTCAAACAATTTCGCGAAGCTGTTTGAGAGTGAGCGGACGACCGGCCTGGTCGACGAGGCCGGACAACGTGATCTTCTGATCGCGATAAAGTTCAGCGCGACCACGGCCGAGCAGCTCGTTCAGCTCAGCATCCGGCTTATCCTTGATGAAATCGTCGAAGCCGATGTCGTCAGCTGCGGGCTCACCTGCGATGACAGGGATCTCAGTGCTGCGGCAATTCGGGTGCCGCGGGGTGCCGCCGTTGTAGGGAAGATTGTGTCCGATGGGTTTGTAACCGGGCAACACCCACACCTTCCCTGCGTATGAGATGCAGGTGTGCGATGTCCGTCCGTCCAGCACACTGACCTGCTGGATACCGCTGAAGACATCTGGATTATCCAGCACGGATTTAGTCCGGGTTTCTCGCACAACCGCGCTACTGGCGCCCCGGACGAGGATTTTGGCCTTCCGACGAGACATCTCCATGAGCCCGTCAGTGTAATTCAGTTCAGATGTCCCACGGATGCGGCCGACCATCTCGGCATCGCTCTCCCCGCCGACGATACCCATTCGCATCTCCTGGGCGAACCGGTCCTTAATCCATGACGACTGCTCATCCAACCAGTCCTGCAGGACGGCGCCGGACATCATGGTGTCCTTGACCAGGGCGAGCGCGGCCGGAGCGTCAAGGGCGATATTGCGGAGGTTGGTACCCATCAACTCATTGACGGACTGGAGCAGGAAAAAGCTTTCGACCTCGGCCAGGCCCTGCAGCTCCCGGGTCGCGTGCTTGCCTATGTCTCGGTAGGTCTTCGATATCAGCGTCGAGACCGCCTGGAGCAGCTTGTCCACTCGCTGCCGGCGA
Source organism: Bradyrhizobium sp. LB8.2 (assembly GCF_040548035.1). Taxonomy (NCBI): domain Bacteria; kingdom Pseudomonadati; phylum Pseudomonadota; class Alphaproteobacteria; order Hyphomicrobiales; family Nitrobacteraceae; genus Bradyrhizobium; species Bradyrhizobium sp. LB8.2. The sequence continues at coordinate 39,680 of NZ_JBEPQV010000035.1, forward strand.
TAGGCTTCCCGCGCAGGCTCGGAAGGAGAGATGGTGATAATCTCGGCCGCAATGCCTTTTTCCAAGGTCCGCAGGAAAGCGGATATCTCGTTACGGAACGAGACCTGGTGCCGAAGCAGGTAAAGCTGACGCTTCCTCAGCTTCTCAGCGAGGGCTTCATTGCGTTGGCTCATCAGGCATCAGGGCTTCACGACGAGCCGCATCTTCATCAATTAGTACCTTCTCCTCGTCAAAGGACCGGGCGCCGCTGATAACCTCACCCTTCACTATGGCTTCATAGAAGCTTTCTGAGCTGATTTGGCTGGAGACCACGGCCTTGAGCAGCGCGGTGATGGTCGGAGCATCAAGGGATTGCGGATTGAAGTCGGTATTTAGCTTCACCGACACCTTGGTGCTGCCCTGACCTGACCAGTCCGCCATGAATTTCAGGATGCGGGTGAGACCGCGGCTGACCGAGTTCGCGATCGATGCCAGCGTGCTGATTTCCCCTTGCCGCTTTTGACCCAAAGCTTCAGCCGTCTCGACCTCTCGCTTTTCCGGGGCGAGCATGCGGGCGCCGAGGGCGGCCATTTGGGCTTCCTTATCGATCATGCCCTGCCGGAGCTGCTTGAGACCTTCTCCCTTGAATTCAAGGTAGCTGGCAGAGGCTTGCGGGTTCTCGAGCACCCAAGCCGTCTTCGAGCCAATACGGAACTCATCGTCGGTGCTAGCGCCCGATACGACCGGTACAGGGAGGCCGGTGAAGTGGAGGCCATGCTCCAGGTCGGCATAGTTCCGGTAATGGGCGATGTTCAGGTCCGCGACGTCCGACAGAAGCGGGTCATAGATGCAGGTGTCATTTCCTTCCGCGCTGAAAAATTCAAACGGGATCTCGGTGAGAGCCTTGCCGTTGTTCAGCGGGGCATACTGCGCATGGAGTTGCAGCGACGTGGAGCGCCCGGACTGGGACTGGACTTCGCGATAGATGGATTGCTGATAGCGGCCCTCCTTCAGTTCGAGCACCCTGTACTGTTTGATATCAACGACCTCGTAGGCGTCCTTTGTGCTTACTTCCTGCTCGCATTCCTCCAGCACAACCAGGCTGAGGACGGTCTTGCCCCCTACCCGTGTGGTACGCCAATTGATGATGTTCTCGGCTTCATAGATGGAGGAGTAGACCCGTAGTCCCATCTTCTCCGCGTGTGCCAAGGTAATGACGCTGCCTTCAGGGTTCTCAGCGGTGGGGAAGTCTACAAGGACGCCGCAGCGGTTCACGTCCATGACCTGCTTCACGACCTGACCGGCGAACTGGTCGAAACTCTTGCCGGTCAGGGTGATGTCTTCGCGGATGGCATCCAGTGCGGCCGGCGCCTCCACAGCTGGCGGCTTGCGCATCACCATGCCGGCGAAGGTCTCGGAAACCCGGGCCGTGGCGTTCACAAAGACCGCGCGCTCTACATACTCCCGGTATTCCTTATTGCCCTCGGCGTTTCTCTCCTGCCCACCCAGGCGAGGTAGATACAACTCACCGCCGTTCTTTACCGCCTTCTGACCGGCAATAACGTCGCGCAGCTTGCGCCAGTCATCGCGATGTTTGACATATTCAGGATGGCGCGTATCGACAGGCACTAACCGAGTTTGACTTTCTTCATGCCCCCCATACTGGGTGAGATAAACAATTCTGTAAACGCCCAAACAACGGCGTCCATTCGGTCAGGGCTTCGGTCCATCGTCTCGGGGTTATAGCTGCAGAGTTGGTTCTCCAATTTCGAGAACACCTTGCAGTGAATGATTTCACGGCGCTCGTAGTAAGCGGCAATCGGTTCAAGGCGGATAATCTTCCCGCGCGATGCGGTGACATCACCATAGTTCACTGTGCGATCGGCGCCGCGGATAGTTGCCCTCACCATGTCGCCGCCGTAGTTGCGCTCTCCAACGATCTTGTCAGCTTGGTAGTGGTTATAGGCGTTGACGGCGCGATTAGCCCACTGTTCGGGCGTAACGAGGCCGGAGTAATCCTCGATGACGTACCCCTTGCCATCGACACCCTTGCCACACACCGCAATCCCGACCTCGCTGCTGTTGACCGTGGACGAGCCCGACGGGTCCACAGCGACGACGATACGGACCATGTCAGGGACAGGCATGCCCGGCTTGAGGTGGATGATCTGGTCGCGCTTGATACGCCCACCTTCGGACTTGAAGCGCCAGTTGCCATGAATAAGCCGCTGCTGCTGCTCTTCGGACTGGGCATACAGCTTCGCCAGGTAGTCCGGATCGGCTTCCATCAGGATTTTGTTGTCGTAGATGTTCGAGGGGATGAACGTCAGGCTAAGCGCCCTCGTCTTCGGGCCGAACCGCTCAATCAGCTCCTCTCGGGTGTCACCGAAGTGGAATGTGTCCTTGATGCAGGTGAACCAGCGAATGACGCCGGCACGTTCCTGGATGGGATAGCCGTCATCGCCAATCCACCAGTCGATGAGCCCCTGCCCGGCGCCGCCGTTCTCCCGTCCGGTCCAATCGACCAGGAAGCTATCAGGGTCCGGGTTGCACGTTGCCCGTATGTAAGGCCGGATGCCGCAGGTCGAGCGATTGCGGCTCAGCATGTAGATGAACTGCTTGCGCGTGAAGTGCGTCAGCTCATCGAAGAGGATGAGGGGTATCTGCGACCCCTGCCAGTTCAGCACGGTTTTCTCGTGCTGCAGGTGGGTCATTGTGATTTTGGCCGCCGAGGGGAATTCCCACGACAGGCTAGGGCTTAGCCGTGGCTTGGCCTTCTTGAGCGGGTAGATCTTCTCCGCTTCATCCCACAGACCGCCCTCGGCCGTGATTTGCGGAGTCTCACGACGGAAGAAGACCGCACCGAAATCCTTGTTGCGGGTATGCCGCAGGGGCTCCATCAATAGAGCCCAGGTCTTCCCTCCGCCTGCAGCTCCCCCGTAGATGGCGATGTCGGCCGACGAGGCTAAGAAGTTTTCCTGAGGCCCCGCCTGAGGACGAATATCAACCAATACCCTCGCTTTCCTTGCGAGGATTCCAACACGTCACGGATTCGCTGACAAACAAAAAGGCCCGCGTGAACGGGCCTTGCCTTCCGGGGGGAAGTTATTGGCGCGAGAAGATGCGCGTGTCCGAAGCGGTCGCCGCACCCGGAGCGTTCAGGGTGAGCTTAACCTTCTGGAAGTTCAAGGGTCCTGCGACGGTGATCGCCGTCGGCGTGGTGAACAGTGTCAACGCCGACGTGCTCACGATTGAACCGTTTGCGGAATCTGCACCAGTGCCTTTGGTCGACAGTGTGAGTGTCGCAGTCACTCCGGCAACAGAGCTGGAAATCAACATCGTCATGGTCCCACGAGTGCTGGGGACGGACTTGTACGTGCCGGTCGTGCTGGAGGTGTGTTGAGCGGAATGGACGGTCAGATAATCGTTACTCGTCTCCGTGGCAAATGTCTGTGCATCCGCAACAGCGACAAGCCCCACGACCAAAGCTGCCAAAAGCGTGCCGAGCAGCATAAATTTATTCTTCACTTCAATAACCCTTTCATGATTGGCCCAAGCATGAGTCAACACTGAAAGGCCGTCAACTATCTTCCGTTTGCAGGCAGGTAGATGGTGACTTCATCCTTTTCCGGATCGGGATTGCTGCCGCCCGGGCCGGGAAGTGCGCGGTCAGCGCCTTTAAAGCCGAAACGGTTTCGCATCTGCACGATCCAAAGAGGCGTGTTGAACCTCTTACCCATCGTCACGCCTTTGCGGCCGAGAGCGTCCCACCACGCCTCAGACAGCAAACGACCATATTTTACGGCTTCGGCAAATTCGGGATTGTCGTCCTGCAGCGATGTCCACGTCTCGTGACTCAACGCGCGCGAAGGCGGTATGGCCAAGCACACCCGAACTTCCACATCGGAAGCGCCGGCTTGGTACTGTGAAGTCATGATGGCTTCCCAATTGGGTGGGAGGTCGCCTAGCTTTGTCCGGGGACGGCCTACAGCCCGCGTCTCACCCTTATCACCGCCACGACCCCGTCGCGCTGGTTTATTGCTCATCCATTATTATGCGCACAGCAGCGGGATTGTTGGCAAGCATGCTAAAGCGGAGGCGCTTCTGCAGTAGGATCGACAAGTGCTACGTCGTATTTCCATCCCGTCGACACCACGACGTGCCACATGAGTTGCTGTGCCTCAGTGATTTGCTTTTCCAGGTCTTCAAGATTTTGGAAATGATTTGAACTCTTGAACGAGTGTCTACTGAAATGATCGGCGCCGCCACCTTCGGCATACCAAGTGCCATGGGCGACGACGATCCTGGCTTTTTGGTTCAGCAGATGGCACCGGCTAAACAGTCTTGAGATTTTCCCGGCTTCGAGGTCCTTTCTTGTCCTCAGCAATACTTCCTTGGTTACGTTGAACAACGTGGCAACGTCATATGGCCCCACCACGACCGCGGACAGCTCCTCATTCAGCTTGAGAGCGTCGCCCAGGCGCAGGCGAATTGACAGTTCCAGCTGCGAGAACGAATAGATGAACTTCCCGATCGCTTGGTAAATCTCGTCGCCAAGCTCTTTCCCATCAACTAGCGTGTGGTCCGGCATAACGTGCTCACATGTTTTCAATGACTTATCGGATGGTGACAGCAATCTACAACTCAGTCATGATTCCCACACGTCGAAAGGCGGATATAAATCGATGAGAAGATAGAGAAATGGCTGTTGTAATTGCAATCGTGGTCGCTTTTGGCGGCGGACTGTTCACTGGTTTTCACCAGGCGAAGGCAAACCCGAACGCCGATACGTTCCTGCAAACCTCCTCCCACATCGTCCAGGACGGCTCCAGCATCGACTAAGCCGGCGCAGAACAAAGGCCCCGATGAGGGGCCTTTTCGTTGAGGACGGCGGCAAGGACAAACGGCCAAAGCTGCTCCTGGCGCCCTCTCCTCGTCCCCGTTGCTGGACACGGTGGACTTGTCCTGACCCGGCTCCCTTCAAACCGGCTAGCCTATACCGGGATATACCTGCGTGGCCATTTCCCGACTTCGGACGTTCCTGTGCGATGCGCTCGCTTGGGCAGGACGGTAGAATATGCACACAACCGCGAATCACTTGGCAAGCACCATGCCCATGTTCGATCACTCGGCCTTCACTGACGGCAACATCGACCCGAAGCTGGTCGATCACGCCAACACCATCGTCGATCGCGCCAGGTCAGCACTGGTAGATAAGCTCTCCACGCGCGGACCAACGGCTAGCCATACCCTTGCGGCCTATGCCATCGCCTACTTTCAGGCTCACATGAGGCGTGCCCTTGAGTTCCTCGACGGCGGAATGGAAGAGATGAGCAATGGCCGTGCCCTGGTCGCCACGACATGCGCACGCTCGGTACTGGAGTCCGTCGCCTGCTTCCACGATTTCTGCCGGCGCCTCACGCTCTTGCTGGATGAGGGCGACATGGTGAAAGCGCTGACCTTCATTGTTGGGCAGGCTTTCGCCACCAAGATGAGCCGCCTGCACGACCAAGACCTCAACAATGTGGCTACGAACGTCGTCTCCCAAGTGGACCGGCTGGATAAACTCGCGCCCGGAGTCCGAGAGGTCTACAACCAGCTTTCCGAAACCACTCACCCGAACGGAATAGGTGCCGTGGGCTATTTCGTGCACGTAGACCATGAGGCTGGCATTGCTCACTTTCAACCTGCAGACAGACACCAGATCAATTTGGTCAGACTTCTCGGTGTCGCGAACTTCCTTGAGCAAATGTTGGGTGATATGAGGGCATTAGCAACACGGATAGATGCGATCATTCGTGAAGATCAGGCGGAATAGCCTACTTCTTCAACACCTGCCGCAGATAGTCGACGCTATATCTCTCCCGCACTCTCGCTTCTTGATGCCGTTGCCGAACTATATCGAGCCAGACAACAATGACGCGGCAGATGCGGAACCATTCCAATTTATCTGTCTCATCAGGTTTGAGGCCCACTTCCTTCGTCGCTTCGTCAAGCAGATGCTCTGGAAGCATTCCGGCAAGCTCCTTCTTCTCCTGCTCTGTGAACTCAAACGTCAGGCGATGAGCCACCCTGTTTCTCATTGTGTTGAGAAGCAATAGAGGCTTGCGCCACCGCGCCTCTATCAGGCCAAGTCCGATGGCAAGCTCCACCTTCGTCGGGAAGTTGACGTTGCGCATCGTCATCTCTTCCGGATTTTTGCAGGCTTCCAGGATCATGGTGATAATGACATGCTCCAGGTAGAGATGCGAGCGGATGAACATGAAGAGTATGTCCCCGGTCTGTAGTTCCTTATCGAACTTCTCGAAATCGAAAGAGAGCTCGTTGGCCTTGGCAATCTCTACGTCTTGCCGCAGCTTCATTTCCTCAGGCATCGCCACGCGTCACCTCCTCACAAGGATGGAATGCCATACCTGAGTACAAGGCCTCCCGTGACAGTTGCAAGGCCGACCAGCCCACCCCACCAGAACGACTTGGGGCCTGCAGACTTCATCGCCAGCCAGAGCAGCAGCGCGCCCAGCCAAGGCCCATAGTTTTTGCTGAAGTCGCCATTGCGCCTCAGCACCTCGATCAGATTCTCATTCCGCACGTCCTGGTCCGACACAGCCTCTCTCCTTCCCCGGAATCCCTTCCGGAGCCCAATCCATCCAGATTGCAGCCGCTTAAATGCGGACCGCTCGCCTATCCTGAGACCACTTCCGGCGCGTCAACCGCTAAACTCGCCGCCACCCGCAATATACCACCCAAAAGTGAGCGTCCCCGCTAGAAACGACAAGGGGCGGAACTTACGCTCCCGCCCCTCACTTAGGGCGTTGAACTTCCTCATCTTTCCACCGGCTTGAGCACCGGGCTCCACTTCAAGATCTCGTTCTGCTTAATCAATCACTGTTTTGGCCGACGGAGCAAGTTACATTTCTGATTTTCTGAACACAATTTCGCAAAACCCGCAATGCGCGCAAACTGCAATATGAAACGAAGTCTGTTACCGGACCGTTCCTCACACGAAACTCGAATCAGCGTGAGTCCATATTTGCCATTGGACACCCGGGCGCCTTCTTGGCGCAACGCACAACGTAGGCACTCGGTGGCCGGTCTAACCATGCAGTGCGTCCTTCGCCTCGAAGCCCGCCCACACCAGCGCGCACAATGCCATACAGCCCAGCAACACCTTCGTTATCATCGTGTCTTCCAAGTCTTCACTTTCTCTCTCGTTTAGGGCCGCGCAGCTTGTTCAGCCGCGCCTGCCGTTGAACTACACCAGGTATCAGCACCTCCAGATCGCGCTTCTCCAGATAATATGCATGCTCAAAAGGGTGGTCTTCTCCCCGCCTGATGCTCGCGGCCTTGAGGTAAGCGAACTCAGCCTCAGCGGCTCCGGGTGGAAGCTTGTCTTTTGGAGCTGCCTTCACCCGGTGCGATACCACGGCCACCATTACTGTCTGGCCAGGCGTTGGTCCCCGCCGGCCAGCTTGCGCAGGCAATGCGCAGCACGCCGACGGCAGCCGAACGGCCCGCCGACTTCCTCGAAGTCAGATGGCTTCACCTTCTTCCATCTGTTGCCGCTGGCATACTGCTCGATGACCGTCTTGTTCAGGCCGTTGAACAGGCGCTCCAGCGTGCCGATGACGCGGACGCGCAGGTAACGGTAGACGACACCACGGGGGGTATTGAACCGGCCTACATACCAGCTCAGTGACGTGGGTTGCTTCTTCATGGGGGTTTTCTCCCTCTTGGTTGGTTTTGATGGGCGATGTTTGCGCTTGGGGGCGCGAACCTTTGAAACGATGTCGCGAGGATGCTCTCTCTCAGAGAACGAGGAGCCGTTGTTTCGGTACGAGAACCCTATCCTGTCGAACCACTTCCATTCAGCCGGAAGCGGCGGATAACTCTCCTGTTCTCCTGGGCGCCCTTCTCAGTTTAACGAGACCACCTGTCCGATTGAGGTACTTACCCGGCCCCGTGATTTTGAATGCACACACGGTCCTCACTTCCTCTTATGAATTGAGAAGAGCCCCGCGTGCTGCGGATGCTCTTCGACGAACCGGATGGCCATGTAAGTCGTCACGGCATTCGGAATTTTGAACGGCTTGCCGTCAGTGGATGGGGTATGAAACCGCACCTGTTCGACTACTGCCTTAGCTCCGTAGTGGTTGAAGCGTTCGGCGGCTTTCAGGGCGTACTCGACAAAGCGGCGGTAGATTTCCGGATTAGCATCCATCCAGCGCTTTGCCCGCTCTTCCACGGGAAGCTTTGGCTTCTCATAGGCGCGGTTCGCAGCCGCGCGAGTGGCGATGTCATGAGGTCCGACCGAGGCCTTGCCAGAAACCCTTCCAAGCTCGACGAACGCCGCAGCTGCTTCCGAAGTCGATGCACCCGCGTTATTCGTCGGGTCGAAGACTGGGAGGAAACCTAGCTCTCGATTGAGCAGTTGGCGGTTCATGACGCGGAGCTCCCGCTAGCCTTCTCCGCGTATTCGATGAGCGCTTTCAGCTCCTCACTAATCCTCTTGGCCGTTTTGTCCGTGAAGACAGGGCAGTCGTGCATTATGTTGCCGCCTGCCTCGGCGTTGCTCCAATGGTCGGCTACTTGCTTCAGATACGAGAGGTCGGGAAGCTCCATTCGTCGGGCGCTCCCATCTAAGCCTTGACCTTCGAGAACGTCGATTTCGATGCAGGCGAAGCGCGGCGTTTCCCAGCGGTCCACATCTTTATCTGCTTCTTCCCGTGTCGCATAAGGCCGGGTGATACTCTCACCTAAGTTAGGGCCGTACTTATCCGTGAGAAGGAAGACGTTCACCCACCCCTTGATGCGCTTGGGCTCTTTCCACTCAGCTACGAGGTCGAGGTCGTGGTTCGTCGCAGCAGCGGCACGACCATCCTCTCTCCAAGATTCCCGGTACTGGCATCCTCCGTTCGTTTCCACCCAACCAATAGCGCCGTCCCACTCGCACTGGTTTTGCTGGAAGGGGTTGCCCACACATCCAACAAATGCCTTACGTCCATCGCGCGTCCGGTAATACTTCCCGGCTTCTAGTTTTAGCTTTTCCAATTCCCTCGCTTTCTGTTGTTAGAAGATGATGGCGAGCGCCACGGCGACGATGATGGCGCCGACGGCGACCAGCCCGGCGAAGTCCATCTTGTTCGGCATGGGCCAGTTTACAGAGTAGTAGGCGTCACGCACGTGGTCAGCCCAGTGCGGGGGCAGCGGTTGGTAGTACATTTCCTGCGTCTTCATGGTCGTTATCTCCTGTTGTTATCGTCATGCTGAGCCGACCCGGAATAGCAGTCAAGATATTTTTCGCTTTACCCGAATATTTATCTGTGAGAGGATTCTTCTACAACAGGAGCAATGACCATGAGCAGGAGTAAACGAGACTACGAACACCATATGGATGCGGTGCAAGCCCTCCCGGGTTACGAGGAGTGGCTTGAGGAGCATCAGCGCCAGGTCACGGACGAAGACCTTCAGCGGATGTACGAGCAGCAATACGAAGGCCGGAGGAATGGCTAACCGACACCTCCTCCACCGCAGCAAGATGGATGCGTTCAAGCAATGGCTGACCGACAAGGGTTATATAATCGAAGCTCCCAAGGGTGTGTTTGAGGCTCTTCGGTTTCGAGCAAGCCCTAATAATCCGCCCATAATCATTCATGACAGGCTTTGGGGCGACCATTTCACTGCGTATGGGACTGGCCTAAATATCGTTAGACGCTTCATCAGTGATACCAAGCAGCATGGCAAAGCCACTTAACTCTGCCCTGCACCCGGCGTGTGATGAGTTTGACCCCATCGAGTGTGGCAAACACCTCACAGAGCGCATCAACAGTTTCACAAACCCGGCAGGCCTCATCTGTTACTGGCGCTCGGGATTGAACAAGCTTCGCCTGGCAGCAATGCCGGAGAAGTACCGGCACGCACTACAGCGCCGGTATGAAGACAGGTTGGACGCCATCAACGACCACGGCCCCGACTATTTTATGAACCAATGAATGTAAGCACCAATGAACTGGAACGCACCGAAGCCAACGAGCACCTTTCAACTCGCTCCCATAGGCCAACACAAAGCCATCCTGTACGGCCTCATCGACGTGGGCACGCAGGACACGAAGAACATGAAGGGCGAGGACGTGAAGCAGCGCCAAATCTACGCGCAGCTTGAGCTTCACGGCAAGAATGCCCCGCTCATCGATGGCAAGCCGCCCGTGTTCTCAAAGCGTCTCACCTTCTCCATGCACGAAAAGGCCACCCTGCGTGCCATCATCGAGGCCATTACGAACACGACGCACAGCGGGAACGTCTATGGCGACGGCATCGACATCTTGCCTGCGGTCGGCGGCGCTTGCCTCCTGCAGCTCGCCGAGAGCAAGAAGCCGGACGGTAGCGAGGGCCGGAAGATCCAGGCAGTCATGCCCGTTGACCCCGATGCTCCGAAGCCGGAGCGCGTGAATCCGCTGCGGACCTTTAATCTCGACGCCTTCGACCAGACCATCTTCGAAGGCCTGCCGCAGTACATGAGGGAGTTGATTGCGAAATCGCCGGAGTATCAGGCGCTCAATGGCAATGCCATCAACGCCGCTCAAAGTGAGATCGCGGCGGGGACACCGGCCGCTGTCACTGATGCACCGTTCGACGACGAAATCCCGTTCTAGCATGGATGCAAACACCACCCGCGATGCAGACGCCGCAGAACTTGCGGCGCTGTATCAGTCGGCTGAAGAAGCTGGGAAGACATTCGCCAAGCACATGGAGGCTTCATTGCCTCTGTGGCAGGCGGTGCAGGATGCCAGGGCAGCCCGAGACACGTTCAAGCGCGACTTCAAGGCGAAGCACATGGGCATGAACGTAAAACCAACAGAGAAAGCCACGTAATGGCCGACAAAAAAACCCGCGATGGCATCTTCATCAACATGAGCCGTCGGCCGAAGCTGCGCGAGATGTTGGCGTGGCTCATGGAAAAGCACGGGCTCACATCATTCGCCGATGTCGCCTATCAGGCCATCTGGCGCTGGTATGAGCTGAGCAAAGGTAAGTAGATGGTTCCAATTCGGGAACGCCAAAATCAGATTGCGTAATGGAAATATTGGAGCGAGGATAATGAGACCGGGGCTGGCAATACCTTTTCATTTCGTAATTTTTGAAGAGACCCGGGGGGCCGCTGACGAAAGTCAGTGGCCCCGGTCATTTTAGGAACGGCAGATCGCGCGGCAGGTTTTCTGTTCAGTCACCGCGTCCAGACAGCGCGAGGACCCTCCCGAGGCCCCAGCCTGTCCCCTCTCTCAGGCTGGAGTCTTTCGTTGTCTTTACCCGAATAGATTGAGGTCCAACGCGAAAGCGCCTGCCCAAGCCGCGTCCGCTTCATCCTCGCCGAGGTCCTTCCCCCAGCGCGCCTTCGCCGCCGCCTGCATGTCAGGCTTCTTGGCGTTGCCTTTGCCGGTGGCGTGGATCTTCAGTTTGCTGAGATGGACCGCCGACCATGGGAGCCCCGCCAGCTCGCAGGCGAGTACGGCAGCTCCGAGCATGGGAAAGAGCGCTTTGACGCTGGAGAACTGTCCTGAGAATGGCTCTTCGATGCAGACGCCGATGCAATCCGGTCCGGCGAAGCGCTGGACGACCCCGTGAACGCCGACCGTGCGACTTCCGATGTTGCCTTCAAACCGAAGTGCCTGGGCATCGAGACCTCCATCAAGATACACCCTGCTAACGCCGAGTGTCGTTCCCAAATCCAAGCCGAGCACGTAATTGCGGCCCAATCAAAGCGCTTTGATTGATTTACCCACAACGTACAGAGGAAGCTTGCGCTTTGCTTTGCGGATAAGGGTTTTAACCTCGTCCACGAGTTTGGCTGGCACGCGAACGGGAACGGTAGGCTCATCGTAGAGGCTCGGCCGGCCAGGCCGACGGTGCTTCACAGGATGTGTTGGTTGCATCTTTGAATCGTGCGCCGACATCGAATCCCCGTCAAATGCAAAAGGCCCCCAGCATGAGCTGAGGGCCTACAAGCATCCAGGGGGGGTACATCCGCCCTTAATGATGCCAGAACAGAGCGAGCAAAAGAATTATCGGGAGCGGGATGCCGAGCATCCAAAGCAGTGCGCCTCTACCAAAACCCATGGTCTCCTCCTGTGTTGCCTATACAACCTGCAGGGGCCGCGAGAGTTCCGAGACTGGAACGTTCAACAATCCAGAAGGTTGTAGCTGAAACTGGAGGCACCAATGGCAGTCAACAAACCTACCGGCGACAATGCACGCAAGGGCGCGGTGAAGAAGCGCACGCAGCTGAAGAACCCGCTCACCAAGACTTCGACTAAGCGCAACAAGAAGGGTGGCCAGTTCATGGCCGTCAAAAAGAGCGCGGCGAAATTCAAGGGTGTTCGAAAGGAGAAGTGATGGGCCGGTTTTTCATCGGCATCATCATCTTAAGCGTCGCGATAATCCTCGCGGCGTATTTGCACGTCCTCGTTCTCTAGGACTGACGGCGGGCTATCTTAAATTGGAGATCGAGCACGCCGCGTCCTCGCGGGGCGCTCTCCGCGTAAGAACTTCAGGCCCTCTATTGTGAGCTTGCGTGCGTCGTCGGATTTGTCAGACAAGAATTTGACCAACCGCTCGCGCGCAGCCCTCTCCTCTTCCGAGGTAAGGGGCACCATCATCCCGTAGGTTTGCATAATCTTGTCGATGATTTCCATGCACAGCAACTTTTTCATGGAACAAAGGTTCCCACGAACCGTTGGAGCGCGGGAGTAAAGCCATGGATAAAGTTACGCGTTGTTTGCGGTGCGGCAAAAGAACCGTCCCGGTCCCAGGTCGACACGGCCGAACTGAACTCCAGTGCATCTTCTGTGACAGCCTTGATCCCATGAAAGTGGAGCAGACAAACAAATGGGCCGAGAGCTCATTGGCCGTTCCGATTTCCGAGACAAACCCTTAAACGAGCCGGCCCGGAGGAAGGATTCTCCTAGAGGTACATCCCTCAATACTGCGGTCGCTTCAGCAACTCCGGAAGCCGTGATATCGCCTTGGCAATCCGCCTTGCCTCGTCATGGGTGAGGAATTGCTCGGCGTATTGGTACGAACGATCGTGAAGGTCTTGCCGGTGGACGACGCTGCAAAGGGGGAAGCCGTTCGCATCCTTCACGCGGAAGGACCATTCTTCTTCCTCCATCACCCACGGCGCAGGAAACCGCCGAAGGTTATCCATCACATCCTGCGGTTAGCCGGAGTGCCGACGATTTTCTTGCCGGAAGCGTAAGTCTTATCCAGGCGCCGTTCGCCCACAAGCCGGTCCCGCTGTTCGACAAGCCCCTCCACTTTGGCCTGCATTCGCTGGAGCAGCGATTCAGCCGAAGCCGTTCCTATCCCGGCCCGTTGGAGCTGGAGGATTTCCTTGCGCTGGCGGCCAATCTGCGCGCGCATGTGCTCGATTTCCGAGCGGACGTATTCGAGTGTGGGCATGGGATACCTGGGATTTATCCCAGTAGAACGAAACAGGAACGACAAGTCAAGCCAGCCAACGAAAAAGGCCGCCAATCGGCGGCCTCGGGAATTCACCTGTATGGGGGTGGCCTAAGCCCGCCGCCGCTCAGGCTGAATTGCTACCTCTTGAGCAGCTTTACGCAGCTTCTTAAGCTCTGCCAGGCGTGCGAGATGCTTCGTGCTAGCCGGGGTTCCTGACCGCGGAGCATCTACCTTTCGAGCCGCTTTTTGGCTCACTTTCACAATCTGGTCGCGGGTCATAGCGCTATCCCTTGCCGTACGTGTACAGACATATAGCACGCTTCCGATAATCTTAAACCTGCTTCGTAAACAACCAGTGGTCCTTCTGGGTCGTTTCGTCGCGAAACCGTTCAGAGGTTTCGTACCCGCAGATGTGAACCGAAGCGCTGATAAGGTCATATTTCGTCAGGGCTTTTTGTTCCAGCCCTGCGTAAAATGTCTCCATTGTGATGTTCTGAGGTCCGACCTTTTCTACCAGTTGACGGACAGCCTGCCGCAGCTTGATACCGACAAAGGTCCGCCATTGCTTGGGAATATACCGGTCAACGGTCTCCTTCGTGTAATCCGGAGGCGACACATTCCAGTTATGCTGCAGGTGCTGTTCCCGAATTCCGAATCGGAGGTCATAGGCCTCTAGCTCATCGTCAGGTACGAGCATGACGGACATCAAGATCACGATCTCCGCATCAACGTCGTAACCAAGGGCGAACTCGACGAACTCCACACCCCAGGCATCGTTGGCTGGAGGGTCTGGGTCGACTTGCAGATCGAACTCAAAGGCCATCCGGCCGACATACTGTATTTCAGTAGAAAAGCGAAGCGGCCTTCCCTTTCAACCAGAGGATATCTCAGTCAAACCTCATGTGCTTCGGCCAAGGGTCCAGAGGCTTTCGTTTCTGCGGTAGGTGAACGATGCTCTTCGCTTCCTCGCTCTCTTCACGCTTCTGGCGGCACTCCTCCAAAAACAGTTCGAGCTGTTCAAACTGCTGGCGTTGCTCCGCCCGGTTCACGCGGCACCTCGCAGCTGAGCACTCTTCTCCTCTACCCGCCTCCGCATATCCTCATCGTGACGGCGCTTGGATTCCGCGAGCCGCCTTTCCGCTGCCTCCAGATCGACGGCGCTCAACACCGCGGCGCCCGTTCCGTCCTTCCAGCGCTCCTGGTTCAGCCAGGTCACGAGCTGGGGCGCATACACGGTGTCTTCCTTGTCCACCCCGACACGAGCCTTAACTCCGGCTAGGATGTCGGCAGGTAAAGATCCGCGCTTGAGTGCAGCCGCATAAGCCTTGAGTGCAGGCTGCCGTGGATTGGGCGCATTGCCCCTGCTCCACTTCGCCTTCCAGATTTCTTCAAACCCGTCCGGCTCCCCCTTGGGGGTTGGGGGGTTATTCTTACTGGATAGTTCAGATGGACTATTAGGGTGAACCTCCTTCACCCCATCAGGTGAACGTGGTTCACCCCTTGATGGAACGTCGTTCACCCCATCGGGCCAGCAGGCGATGTACTCATTCGCCGCCCACTTCTTGCCTTTCAGTTCGCGCTTGCGCGGCTTTATCCAGCCTTCGTCTTCTGCAACTTGAAGGTGGGTAATAATGGCACGCTCACTGAGTGAGCAAAGCTTTGCCAACCGTTCCTGACTCGGAAACATCGGATCACCGAAATCGTTGAGGTGGCTTGCAAGCGCCTGCAGGACAATTTTTGTGGTGGCGCTCAGCTTGGATTCCCAAATCTTTTGCTTCCAGCTCCAGGTACTCATGCAGCCAGCACCCGCTTGAACTCAATCACCCATACCCATGGGTTGGCTTTCCAAGCTCCTTTGCCGTTGATGTGGTCCCAGAGCGAGCCAAAACACTCCTCGATGGTGTCGCTACCGTCCCAACCGCTTAGCCCTGAGAATTCTGGGAATGCATTGGGCGGAAATTTGCCACCAAACCCCTCTGCATCACAGTCAGCTTCCGAGATATCCTGTAGCCGCTCCACTCGCACGCCGACAATCTCCAGCAATATACGGCTGGCCCAGCGGGGCATGTAGATGCTGGGTTTCCAACCCTCACCAGCAACGCTGTCTGGAAAATCCGAGCGAAACTCTAGCCCCGCACCTTTCAGAACGCGCGGCGGGCCTTCCATAGGGGTGATGTCAATATCCAGCGGCCTAAACGCTTCCCGCACCCACAGCCGGTCACCGGGCTTGCCGTAGGGGCACGCAGCACCAACACCCATTTGCTGAAGCAGCTCTGGGACGAGCTTCAATCCCTGTTTATTTGGTCTGAGACTTACTATCCGCCGCGTCTGCGTTTTGCGGCCTTCCAGTATCGCGCGCACCATCGGCGCACTGAAAATGATTGGGCGTTCTTTTATCGATGGAGGTGAGATTGCATCCATGCACCTTCTTTCTGTTGTTTCCCGATGCACCGTAGAAATTCGGGGGCCGATAAGGGTGCATGCTCACCGGCCTTGAACAAATGCTGAGTCAGTGAGCTCAGCCCGTCAAGCCATTTCGCATTTAGGGCGAGTTATGTTAAATCGCTCACCTGCAAGAAGGGCGGTCCGATGAGCGTCGAAGACGACACCGAAAAACAGGCTCGTGACGCGATCAATCAGTACACCTCAACGGTGGCCTACCCGGTCATCTGGACGGACGGGACCAAAATCATAACTTTAGGCACCGGGGTCCTTTTCCGGCATCAGGACCGTCACTTCCTGTTGACCGCCAAGCACCTATTCGCAGCGTTCACGGGTCCACGGTTTCCTTACGAGGGCCTCGTTGGACCGACGACCCGCAAGCATGGCATCCCTCGTGAACTGGGGAAAATCCACGTTTACGAGACAAAGGGTGAGGATTCGGACTTCCTGGACGTGATCGCGATCGAGCTTCTTGACGCCGAGTTGATCGGACTTATCAAGCAGACCTGGTCCTTCATCACCGTCGAGGACTTTGCACTGCCCAATCCGGAGTCAGTTTATTTTATTGCAGGATTTCCGAAGGAGAGAGAACGGCAGTTCGGAGAGCATGTGGGCGCCGCGCTGCTGACGCTGACGACCAATCAGACTGATCAAATTCCTTCCGACGTTGAGCATTATGACCCAAACGTCGATCTGTTCTGCAAGTACGACAAAACAGCCGCAGATTTCTACAACAACAATGAGTTAGTGAGCGCGCCATGGGTCGGCGGCGTCAGCGGTGGCCCGGCGTTTCGGGTTGCAGATCTTGCCCCCGCAGTGTGGACCCCTCAATCCGGTACGAGGTTTGTCGGATTGCAAAGCAGCGCATCGACGAGCAAGCAGTGGCTAAGGATCAAGAACGTCTACGCCGTGGCTGCCTACTTCAAAGAAGCGTCATCGGATATCGCCGAAGCCATTCTAGCCCACTTGTCGAAGCAATAAACTGATTCACAAGCGCTCATTTGCGGCGCAAGATTCGGCCTCACCGAAAATCTTAAACATTTCTGCGGAGGCCTTTATGGGCATTCACGACGCACGCCCCTGCCCGTGTGGCAGCGGCTTATCTTCCCATTGGGTGAATGACGCCCGGGGGATTCCCTTGTGCCGGATTTGTCCGACATGCGCGAAGGAGAAGCTTTCCGGTTATCGACCGGAGGTGCTGACCGACAGCAACTACCACGCCGACGAAGACATCGATGGGGATTAAGCTATTTCGCAATTGGTATCGCTGCAACGGCGACCACCTGATGCAGTGGACGACCGAGACGCCTCATCCGGTGAACTCGCCCTGCCCGACTTGCGGGCTTCTGTTCTTCCCCTGGGCGAGTGAGGACATGACGACCGCCAAGTTCAAGTCGGATAACGGCATCGTCGATCCGCCGCAGCTTGACTTCTTTAAGTGAACGTCCGTCAGTGCGATTCCACCCGTAGAGCAGCGACGAGGGGTATCACCGAGTGAACGGGCTCAAAGAAGCTCGGTGTAGCCTGATGACTTGCAAGGTGCTGACGAACACCCCCGGCTTCGGCCGGGGGAATTTCTTATGCCCCGCAATGCGCTCGCACATTCGTTGCGGTATACGATTTTACGGCTCAGCATGAATCTCCACTCACCGCGAGACATCAACATGCTTGAGCGAATTTCATTCGCCCTCGTCAACAATCGTGGGCGCTACACTCACTTCATCCATCTGGATGGGACCATCGCCTGCCTCAAACCTCTCGAAGCACTCCACGAAGCGCGCGTCGGCGTCATGGTGGATTCCGACTTCCCGAACGAAGCGCAGTACGACGCAATCGAACTCCTTGCAGCCTACGCCATCGGCGAGAACCCTGCGGTCTTCATGCAGTTCGAGGAGGCGACCGCACCGTTCGCGGCGAGGTTTCGCGCCGGCGACCCGATAAACGCTTTCCTGCAGATCATCGATGCCTGAGCTTGGGGCGCTGACCAGGTGGCGCAGCTTCCTTCGATGGAAAGCCCCAACCCAATGTTCGCTGAAATCGGCGAACCGTGAACACTCCCCGACTGGCCCTCTGCATCATTGTTGCAGGGGGCGTTTTTTTGGGTAGAATCCGGCCGGAGGTGGACGCATGCCCCAACACGTTTCGTTCAGCTACGACGACTCCTTACATCTCCGGCCCACGGTCACCATCTACGAGGACGGTACGTACAAGGAGCATCGCCCCTTCCGGACGGCGCGGAAGGCGACGGTCAATCTTTATGCGAACCCTTACGGGGGACCGAAAAAGGCACAACTCGACCTCGCGCAGAAACTCGCCGCCGCCGCCGTTGCGATGACGCCCGACTGTGTGATTGAATTTGGCCCGCAGACCTCTCCGTGGACCTATGAATTCTTCGCACGGGCCTTTGGAGATGAATTTGTAGAAGGATACGCAGGATGATTGCCCGATTTAACCGCGCCCATGACCGCCTGATTATCAGACTTGCGAAGTCCCCCCTCGCCAGCAAATTGCCCACAGTACCGGAATGGGTGCTGTGGGCTGTTCAGTTTTCTCTAGTGGCCGGGATTGCTTTGACGCTCTACACGCAGTTCAGGTTTGGACTCTGAAGCGCTCAATATCTTCGCCTGCGTCCTTCAGCTTCTTCAGCCAGCCTGCGAGCGCGCCGACGCCGCTCCAGGTTTCGCCGTTTGGCCCTCGATACTTTATGCGAACCGATTTCTTTGCCGTCTGCCCAGGCGTGAAGCCCATGGCTTTGATTTCCGCCTCCAGCTCGACGCGCCGAAGATCCTTGGCTTCGTTATAGGCGGCGGTGATGAGGGGGAACGTCTCATGCTGTTGAGCCAGCGGGAGCGCTTTGAATTCGTTTACGAGCTTTGACATGCAGCCACCTCCTTGTAGGCAGCATAGGCTGGGCAAGCCGCCGTTCAATGAGGGTGAGAGGGCATTACAGGGCAAAGAAAAAGGCCCGAAGGCCCTTCGTGGCTTATTAGGCGCCTGAGTGGGACACGTCCGCTCACTTTGAGACCGAAGCCCCGGCGCTTATTGCAGGCATCCTCACGCAATCTACTTCCGCTTGCAATCAGTAATATACGCCATTGTTTATCAGGTCGAAATATGCAGCTTCGTCGAAATCCGAAAAGCGAAAGTGTATGATGGAGCCGTCCCAACGCTCCCAGTCCCACCCGGCCTTGCCAGCGTAAGCAGCGCATTGAAGCAACTTTTCAAGATTGGTGTCGGGGTCGTCTTCATCCACCAATACAGCGTGTTCGTATGACCAGAACAATCAGGCCTTCCTTCCGATCAGGAACGCCGCAGGCTTCAGCTTTAACACCTTCATCTCCTCCCGCATCCAACGAGGGACCGAACCCCTGCCCGACCACGAAAGGCTTTTGTCTTTTTTACTTCTGTAACGTGGCTCGGGCTTTGTGCGTGTTTTCTTGACCATGGGCTTGAAGAACGTCCGCCTGTCCTCCTCGCCTATCTTGGCCATCTCGGATTTGAGAGCTTTCAGCCGGGCTTTGCGCGCGCTGTTGTGCAGCCTGCCCAGCGTGTTCAACAGGGAAGATTGCTCATCAATGGGAAGAGATTTGAATTGAGTGAGTATCTGCGAAGCAGTTTTCTTCGGCATGGCATGCACCTTTAAGGATGTCAGCACCTTAAAGCCCATTGTCAGAGAGTCCATGCCTGTGAGAGTGTGAGGGCTCGGGCGCCCCCTTGGTTCGCAAACTTTAGTGGGCGCCCGTTTTTGTTGCACTTAATGCGCTTTGTTGTTGCGGTATACAACTTAACGGCTCAGATTCTTTCTTGCGAACCAAGGAAAGAACTCAATGTGTCTCAATTCATTTACACCACGCCCGGGCGTCAGCGTCCCGCTGCGGTAATCCACACCACTGTCAGCTTCAAGCTCGAAGGCGCCAAGGGCGCGGTCTTCTGGACCGATAGCAAACAGCACATCAGCGAACTCACCCCGGCAGATTGGATGCCGCTCGCTGGCCATGAAGGCACCATATCCGGCGCGACCTTCCTTCGGGTGTGCGTTGACGAGCTGACCGCCGACTTGGCGATGCTCACCACTCTCCCATCGACTGACCACATTGCAGGGCTGGCTTCTCAATTCGCCAGCACCTGCATTTGCATCGCCCACCGCCAGCTTGAGGCGGATGGCCTGATTTAACGAGCCTACAAACTCAAACCCTAACGAAAGCGAGGACCATGAATGCCAATACCCAACTGAACCCCAACCTGACCCACGTTGTGCCGTTGAACCTGCTGGTTCAATCCAAGGTCAACGTCCGCAAGACCAACGCCAAGGACGGCATCGAGGGACTTGCCGCCAACATCGAAGCCCTTGGCCTCCGCCAGAACCTCAACGTCCGCAAACTTTCCGACGGCACCAGCGAGGTTATCGCCGGGCAGCGCCGCTTGATGGCGCTCCAGCTTTTGGCGAAGCAGAAGAAAATCCCCGAAGACTTTTTGGTGCCCTGTCTCGAAGTGAAGGACGAACAGGAGGCGAAGGAAATCTCCATCGCTGAAAACGTCATGCGCGAGGCGATGCACCCGGCAGACCAATTCGAGGCGTTCAACGCCCTTGTGGTCGAAGGGATGCCGATTGAGGACGTGGCGGCCAAGTACGGCGTCACTCCCGCCGTAGTGAAGCAGCGCATGAAGTTGGCCACCGTATCCCCGAAAATCGTCAAAGCCTTCCGTGCCGGGGAATTGACCCTTGAGCATGTGATGGCCTTCACCCTGACCAGCGACAAGAAGATGCAGGAGAAGGTGTTTGGCGAAATGAGCGAGTTCATGGATGCAGACGACATCCGGGGCGAGTTGACGGAAGGCATGGTGGACATCGACCGCGATAGCGCCGCGAAGCTTGTGGGCATCGAGGCTTATGAGGCCGCTGGCGGCGAGGTTGTCCGCGACTTGTTCGACAAAGAAAGCACCGGGTACATGAAGGACGAGGTACTGCTCACAAAGCTCGCTCTGGAGAAGCTTGCAGCCGAGGCCGAGAAGGTGAAAGCCGAGGGTTGGAAGTGGGTCGAACACGCCCCCAGCTTCGACTACGACTACAAGATGGGGCGCATCCACGGTAGAAGGTTCACAAAGGCCGACAAGGAGCGCGCTGGCGCCCGTGTCAGTATCTCCTACAACGGCGAACTCAGCATTGAGCGCGGCCTTATCCTAGCCGCCGACATGAAGGCGGAAAAGGCGAAGAACGCAGAGAAGCGCGGCGAGCCTGTCTCCGGCGAGTATGCGCAGAGCCAGATTGAAACTCTCACCGCTCACCGCACGGCTGCCATCCGGTTTGAACTCACCCGGAATGTGCATGTGGCGAAGGTGGCCGTTACCCACGCGCTTGCCCTCTCCGCCTTCTACGAGCGCAATTGGGATACTTCCTCCGCAATGGAGATACACACCAAGCCCCGCAACCTCGAACCGCTTACGCGCGATACCGAGCGCGACCAGTTGACCGCGAAGGAGGCGGGCGAGGTTAGCAAGGTGCTTCGTGACAGCCTGCCCAAGAAGCCGGAGCAGCTTTGGGACCATCTTTTGAAGCTGGACGATGCAGACCTCGATGTGGTTCTCGCCTGCGCCGCCGCCTGCACGCTGGATGCCGTGAGGACGAAATTCCCTGAGGCGCGCAAGATGCAGAATGTTGAAGAGATTGCCGCAGCACTCAATCTCGACATGACCAAGCATTGGGAGCCGAAGGCTGACGGCTTCATTGGACGCATGAAGAAGTCGCAGATGGTTCAGGCGCTCAAACAGGCGGGCAAGGCAGACGCCGCCTTCAACGTCGAGAAGATGAAGCGCGATGCCGCCGTGAAAGCCACGGCAACCGCTTTGGAAGGCACGGGCTGGCTCCCGGCGATGCTCAAGCCCGCCAACGACAACAAGAAGGCGAAGCGGGAGAAGGCGGCATGACTACGCAAGCACAGGGGACTTCGGCCCCCCTCAAGTAGCAGCAGCTATCGGTTGCTGTAACCGGCCTGGTCGACGAACTCTTGGGCCTCGGGACTCAGCGCGTCTTCCGTCGGAATCTCGGCAACCTTCGGCGCCTCCACCTCTTCCACTGTCACGGTGACACGGTACTCGCGCGTCACCGTCTTCTTCTCGATACTCATCAGGCAATGCTCCATCGCTGCGAGAAACGGCATCTCGCAAACCAGATTGACAAAGTGCCTGATGAGAGGGAGAACCCCCGATGTTGAAGGCGGAGAGTTCAGGCTCACCACCAGGCGTCAGGTGACGTTGTTTCAAGAACGTCGCCTGACTTCCCGCCTAAGTGCTTTGCACCGAATCGGCAAGCGAAAAGCCGGTGGTTCCCCACGTTTTCCGGGTATAACCTGCGGCGCTTTTTGGGGATATCTGCTGAAGTCTGGCGATAACCCTTAGGACACAATGTCTTAGTCTGTGGAAAGATTTTTTACGAAACCCGCAAAGCCGTGTTGACAATCAACATAATCATCACACCGACCATCATACTAACAAGCAAACGACTAACACGATCAAACACGGGCAACGACAGCAGCATCAGCAACAAAATAAGCTCACTAATATCAGCACCACCAAATCAACTACAAAAGCACGCAACAACCTTCTTCAAACAATCACCGTTACGATTACCGCGATAGATGTGCGCCGTTGATTATTGGACGCCCGTCCTTCGGACCTAAGACCCCACGCCGCCCGCCCTATGGGCGTCACAAGAGACGTGGGGCTATAGACACGGGGCGATGGAGAGAGCGGAGACCTGGGCAGATTCTGCACTACCCCATGCCAAGGAAGCCGAGGAGAATGGAATTCTCCAATTCGGAAGCACTGTCCCCGAACTGTCCCCCACCTGCCGCCTCGCGTTGAGTTTTAGTGCCCCCTCCTGCCGAAGCAGGAGCCGCTAAGAGCTTGAAAGCACTTGAGTGCCCGAGGAGCATTCTGGTTTTGTAAACCGAAGGTCGGGGGTTCAATCCCCTCAGCCGGCACCAGAAAACCAAAATAATTCAATATGATAAGGCCGTGTCGATGTTAGCATGTCGGAGGTATTGCCCGAAAAAGCCACCGGGAAGCCACCGAAAATAAACGGCCAGACCTTTCGATCTGGCCGTCTCCGGCGGCGCTGGATAGACGGGTTGCGCCTGAGCTATGGCCGCCGATAACGCAGCTTAGCGGCAGCACCTCAGCGCCGCGATATACGCGATTGCCCGTGCGCGATGCCGGCCGCGCCCTTCGGACCCGACCGACGCCATCGTCAAGGTCTACACGCCTAGGTAGTTGGCCTCCAATCCGGGCGCGGTCTGGTTTGTGGTGGAGGTCCAACCGAGGCTCGGTTCTGAGTCCTAGTGGGGCTCCGCGCCCTCGTGCTCGTCCTCCAGATCCCGGCCGGCGGGCGGTCGTTAGTTGATGATTAACCAGAATCGCCGTGCCTTCCTATCGTCAGGAGGAGGCATTCATGTGGATCGATCTTCTCGTCGGGTGCGCGATCGCGGCGCCAGGGGTCTCCTACGGCGCAGTTCAATATCTCCACTGCATGCAATAGCACCATGCATTTTGGACGGGCGAGGTAAGAGGAGTATGTGCGAGCTTTGCGCCGCCATCGATGAAAAGGCGGGGAAGTGATGCCGCCACGCCCACCGCATCTTCCCACCGTTGGGGACCGTCTAGGCATCGAAGCTATTCGCCGCGGCGAGCCGGTACCCGGCGGCGTTGAATAGGTTCAAGGTTTTCCAGCAATGAAACTCGTCACCGAACGCCCTTTTTCCAATCCGGAAGCTGCCGCCCGCCAGCTGGTTCAGCTCGCTTCAGGCATCGAGGCGGTACAGGACGGCCGAATCCACATCGAGAAGATCAACTATCCCTTCCTCTACACGCTCAAGGGAAGCGGCGCGGAGTTCGGCGCCGGCATCAGGTGCGCTGTCGAAAAGGGTTGGCTCGAGCTGCACGAGAGCGGGACCTACGTGCGGCTACTGACACCAAGCGAGAATCTATTGACGCGCTGAGGAACCGGTCGGGCATGTTTTGCTTGAATCGGCGCCAGCTCGCCACTGAAGCTGGCGGAGCGGCCCCGGCCTACCCCAAAGCCCCCCCTGAAGCCGGGCCGTCTCTCATCCGTCAGGTGACCGCTAGCAGTCCGCGGCGCCGGACCAATGTTCCCGCCTACGCTGGATTCCGAAAGCGTCGATACCTTTGGGTGGTAGATTCAACGTTCGACAAGTCGCCCTCACCGAGAATCGCAGGAACGAGTTCGTCGCTCACAACCTTCTCCATGAGAAATCGTGCAAGCTTGGAGCGGGAGATTCCGCGTTCCCTTGCTGCCTTTTGTAGATACTCATCTTCCAAAGGAATGACGATGTTCTTAATAGCCACAATGTGTCCCCGTGATGCTACTTGTTTCATCTTTGCCCTCGTTTGCTGACCGGCAAATTTGGTGAGAATTGGAAAGTACTGTGGCGATAAACCAACGTATACACGCCGAGTCCTGCACATGTGCGTTCGTCCATCGAGGACGCTGCGCTTTCATATGAAAGGATAGGCCCGCCAGCGTGAACCGGTGGATGTTGTGGGCAATTGAAAGCCATCAAATGCGCCCGCCTGCTACTTGCTGAGCACCGCAGGGCGAGCCGCATCACAGATCAACAGGTGGCGTACCAGCCATCAGGAAACGGTGGCAGAGGCCAGGCGCCCGCGTTGTCGTTCGCGACCTGTGGCATGACGTTGATGGTTCCCGGCCCGCTCAGACCTCTCTCAGTAGGAGTTGAAGAGGGGCACGCAGGAGGCGCACGCCCGCGATCACCAGAGCACAGGGCGCGGCCTACTCACGTCTCTTTTCTGGCTCTGGGGCGTCGTCGGGCTTCTGTTCAACGCAGGCACGCTGTTCGGTCTCGCCGGCAGCATCGGCGTTGGGACGTCGGCGGTTCTTGCTGCCTCCGCATTGATTTGGATCGGCGGCATGATCTTGTTTGGCATTGGCGCCCTACTCGGCTCACAGATTTGATGGTGAGCGGCCGAACAAAAGAAGACTACGGCGACGTTCGGGTTACGAGGTAGGAAAGTCGTAAAGCCACATCATCCGCGCGCCCCGCTCGCCTCCGCAAGGCGCTTAATTGCGCAGCGGAAGGCGGCTCCTGAGTCGCGGCGGGTCAAAGGTTCATTGGTGGCAATCCACCGCTAGTCTCGCTTGAGTTGTCGCCGGGGGGCGCTTAGCAAAACGGGTGAGGTGGCCAGGTTAGGGGGGCGGAAATGAGCGACATACACACTTGGTCGGATGATGCGGTCTACAAGGGGACGGGCGAGCAGCCGGGCTCTCAGATGTCCTACTGGCGCGAAGTCGAGATGAAGCGCCGCGAGTACCTGATGAACAAGCAATTGCTTGACGCAGAGCTGGCTACCGTAGTTGCTCAACGCGACGCCACCGCTCAGGCGGCCAAGCAAGCCCGATATATGTTTTGGTCTACGATCTTTGCGGCCATCTCAGCATTCGGCGCGCTTATCACCGCGGTCGTCACCTACATCGTGGCTAAGTGAGCCGCCCGCGCCGCATCGAGGTCGTGCTCGCCGCCGTGCTTCTGGCCGGCTGGGGCCTTTATCGTTAGCTGCGCTAAGGCGTTGGAGAACTTATGCAGACAGCAGATTGGGCGCTCGTCATCAGCATACTGTCAGCGCTCACCTCACTCGCGGGCTTTCTCTGGAATGTCTGGTCAAAATTCATCTACCCGAAACCCGTGGTTCGGACGTCGTTTGCAATGGTCACTATCATGCAAAGTGGGGCCCCCGACATCCATGTGCTTCGGTTGAGTGCAACCAACATGGGGCCAATTGAGGTCACGTTGACGCACGCGGTAACGATGCATCGGAAAGGCATATTCAAGGATAAAGGCTACGGGATACTAAATCTTCTGTCGCGTGCACCACTCAGCAACGACATGGACTTCGAGTATTCTCAAGGGGGCGGCCCAGGCGCGGGATTTCCAAAGAAGCTGGCCGTTGGAGAAGAACATTCGTCCTATCTTGTGCCAGATCACGAGACGCTCGCGAGGGGCGACTACGACCGGATTGGCTTCACGGATACATTTGGTCGGTTTCATTGGGCACCCCGTATCGATATATCCCGAGTTGCCCCATCCATCCGTGAAGCTTGCGAGAAGTCCGGCAAGGACTGGCGTGCATATCGATAACCGTAAGCCGCTTTCGCTCTAACGTGCGCTCACTGGTTCGCAAGTCGCCCAGCGGCAAGTTTAGCTGCCCATCCAGTCCGGCACCAAACATGAAGCCTCGCCGGCGCCGCGCTTGTCGCGCCGATAGATCTGCTCGGCAAAGCCCCCGATAGGCTGTAGTTGGGGATTGCTTGCTGTTGGCTCTATTGCCGGCCCTACGATCTTTGTTGCGCTGCGCTCCCTTGAAGGAAGCGGACCGACGCCCGAGGGGCTGACCTTGCAAGATAAAACAGCAACGGTGCCGTTTATTTGACGCAACGCTACACCCAAGTTGGTGCCATGATGTTAGCTTGGAATAGGCCCTAGCGATTTGCGGACTGAGAGACTCTGCATCTTCGGTTGAACTAGCGTTTGAAGGCTCAATTCATTTTCCTTAGCAGGGGGATTGATTGCCATGCGCCCCATCCAAAGTGAGCACATTGCTGCGCTATTCGAACTGCACGCCCAGCAGCTTGAATGCCTTCGCAGCGATCCAGAGATCGAGAAGAATTATGCGGAGATCCTTCTTTTGAGAGAGAAGATAAAACTGGCGACCAATCAGAAGGAGGCTCGCCGGCAATTCCTTGCTCGGTGCCTGCCAAGCGCCTGAAGGTAAATGATCCTGAACTCCACGATCACGTGTCCCAAATGCGGTCACGCTGCCGCCGATGCGCACGCCGCCGCCCGCCAGCTCGTCCAGCTGGCTTCGAGCATCGAGCCGGTCCAGGACGGCCGCATCCACATCGAGAAGATCAACTATCCTTTCCTCTACACGCTCAAGGGAAGCGGCGCAGAGTTCGGCGCCGGCATCAGGTGCGCTGTCGAAAAGGGTTGGCTCGAGCTGCACGAGAGCGGGACCTACGTCCGGCTGCTGACGTCCGGGCAGGATACGTTGTCGCCCCGTTAGGAACCGTGCCCCGGTTACCCGGTTTGCTGTCTCGCTGGCTCGTCCGAGCTGGCGGAGCGGCCCCGGCCCACAATGCTCCAGCCCCCAAGCCGGGGCCGTGTCTTGTGCTCAGTCCTAAATGAAAGAGGCCGCGCACACCGATAATGACATTTCATCAAGTGCCCGGCTTGCGGTGGCTGGATCGATATGCGCGACCTAGGATCAGTTTTCGACCGACGAACGGGCTTGGAACGACTTGCCGATTGCAAAGTTTTCCCATTGCCCTTTGCCAAGGGGTGGCTGCCTTCCCCAAGGGGCAGCGTTAAGACAGCCCCAGCTTCACTGCCCTGAAGCTGGGGTCCTTTTGCTCTCTCAATGGCCTCGGACCGCGCTGGCCGAAGCAGCGACCCTGAGGCAGTGACGTATTGAAATCCGATATTTGCGTGGTAGCGTTCGCCTTTACGCTCGCGCTATTTGCTCTGAAGCCGTCCTGATAGTGCTTTTTGTGCTGGGGAGGACATTATGCGAGGCTCTCGCGCAATCCTTTATGCCGAACAACTTAGCGAACTCATTTCTCAGCTCTCAGAATTGGAAGATCTTCGGGGTCTAGTCGCCAAAGCAGAGCGACGCGCCCGCGGTGCGCCTCCATTACGCTTGACACGTCCTGCTTCGCGCCGCCTACGTAGTCGTGTCTGTCCGCCTCCGTCGCCACGCGCCACCAAACATGAATGCAGGAGCTATCAGCCCCCTGACAACGACAACCAAGTCGATTGGACTTTGCTGGAGCCATTCCCCGACGGATGGTGGGCTTCCTCCTAAAGCCTCTCGAAGCGCTGGCTTGACGAAGAGATCGGTCCAATGCCCAGAGACGCTCCCTCGAAGGGAGTGGAGGGTCCGCCCTGAAGGAGCGGATGGGGACCAAACGGAACAACGCTGAACAACATCAGTTGATAGGCCATGCTCATCGAAATCTACAAAGGCCAGGTGCTCGATCCAGATCAACTCGAAGCGCTTCGCGTGAAGATTGAGAGCTTCGACACAATCCAGGAAGTCGACGCCGAGATGCGCGGCATCATCGAACGCAATTGGCCCCACCTTGTAGCCAAGCTGCCGCCAGAGGACGCCTGATCGACTAGAGCGCATCCCCTCAGCAAGTCGCAGGCGCAGGAGTTCGCGCGGAGCGTTTCCGAGCCCTGAGCAAGCGCGGTCGCATCCAGCGCCGATGATGGTTCGACGTAATCCGTCGGAACGATCTCACCGGAAGCCCGTTGTTTGCGATGGTCAAAACGTCCGATAAAGTTCGCGAAAATGCCGAGAACTGTCTGCAACTCGCCGAGGGGGCGACCAATGCGCAGGCGGCACTCCGTTACAAGCGGATGGCGCAGGCGTGGTCCGCCTTAGCGACCGAACAGGTTTAGCTCGACGGTCATCCGACACAAAGTGATCGGGCCGGCGAGTTGGCGGCAGACGCGATCGATGGTTTGCGCGATAAAGATGCTAGCACCGCTGACGTCAACGCTCGTAAGAGCCGACTGATAGACGGCCCAGTTGAGTTTCGGAAATCGCGCGTGGACAACGATTGACGTCAGACGCGCGCCTCTCGTTGGTCCTCCGACGCGACCGAACTGCGCCGATCCCATCGCTATCCGCCGCATCGCAGTTTTCGTTAAGCATTTCCCGCTAAGCGGGTACCAGGTTGCGCGCGTCGGGGCAGTTGCTATTGCGAGGGGCGGTGAGCGTTGCGGGCGCCGCTTTGACGGCCCTCTGCATCGCTGGAGTCCTGTTGTTGGTGGCGACGCACTTTCCGACCAAAAAACAAGCAGTCGCCGAAACCATGGCACTCAAGAACGTTGCCTACCCAGCCGCTGCGGCACGAAGGTGAGCGCTGAGCATTAGCGGGAACAGCGATGCTTTCCAGGATCGAATATCCCCACTGGTTGATGCTCGCCGGGGCCGTCCTCATGCTGGCGGGATTGGTCGGATGGGCGTTTCAAAGAAACCGACAAGCGGCCGAAGAGGTGCGAGAACCCGCAGCACCGGAAACTGATCAGCCGGCCGTCGAGCCGGCGGCGAGTGCCAACGGCAAGCAATGACTAGCGACCACTCGTAGCGACTGGCTGCTGCGTCAACCTATCCGTAGGTTTTCCGCCGAGTCTTTTCCGCGATTGTTCACAACGTCGAAGCTGACCTTAGCTCCCTCTGCGAGCGAAGTGTAACCAGCCTTCTCAACTGCGGAGATATGAACAAAAACATCCTTGCTGCCAGAATCCGGTTGAATGAACCCGTATCCCTTCGTCGGGTTGAACCATTTGACGGTGCCTATAGCCACTTAACTTCTCCATTTTTCAAAAACCAAAGCTAGTGCTCGAACTTTGACTAAAGAAAGGCTAGTCGCGACACGCGCCCGCGCCCCCTCATCCTAAGACCCGCCGCGTCTTGGCGAGGCCCCTCACTTCCCTCAGCGCCGCCTGCCCTCAACTCCCCCGCCGCCAGTCCATCGGTGGCAGAACTCATCATTTACCATCTTGCTGTACGATGATGGTTCGCAGCGCTTTTGCTGGCATGAAATCGATGTCCAACAATCGGCAAAGAGATACGTCCGTGGTCGCCTGAAGAAGAAGCGCAATTGCTTGCGCTACTGGATGAGGGCATGACTGCAACCGAGCTCGGCGAGCGGTTGGGTCGAAGTCGCCGGGCCGTCTACGGTCGGTTACAACGTTTCCGCAAACAGCGAGGCCGGATAAGCCGCACCAGCGGACGCGCCTTCGCGCAATGGATTGGTTAGCCATCCCTCAGAACACTGCGACTTCGCGTTGTTCACCGCGGCAACAACCTTCCTTGGCATCGCAGCGCCGTGCACGCTGGCAGTTTCGGCCAGCTTCAGAATCCGCTGCCAGGCTCAACCCGGCTTTGTCTGGATGTCTAATCGCCCTATCGGCCAAACGGCGGCATTCCTCAGCCTAGATTCGATAGCGGTCAGCTTCCTCCTCGCGAATCCTTCGACTCCCAGTGAACCAAGCGAGAGTGACCGAGCAGGAAATCGGAGGAACTCGAAGATAGGCGATGACGGGCAAAGAGGCGCGTACTCACAAGTCACGGACGCGGCAGACGTCCGCTATCCGTTGATAGCCGGCGCAAACGCTGACGTTGCAGAATTTCCGCGTTGGCCAGAGCGAGACATTCAGATCCTGAACGGCTTTACATTGCATCCTGATCTGCCATGCTGAATGGTTCATCCGTGTCGAGTGTGCCGCGCGTCCGGAAAAGTTCGTACGGCCGCGATGCGCTCCTCACCGAGTTCGGCTCCTGAAGCCAGGCATCCCGGGCGAACCATTCGTGCGCGGTGCCGCAGTTCGCGCAAAAGCTGCGGGCGAAGAACACAGCGCTGCTGCGAAAGCTATCCCGGTCCGTATTGATGCCGGTCGGGATAGCTCTTCCCGTCTTCGGACATTTGATCATGACCATACCCATGCTTGATAGCTCCCGTAACTCGCTTGTGTCGCAAAAGCCGCGTCCGACCATAGTCGGCTGGAGCGCTACTTTTTCGCGGAGACGCTTGGTCGAGCCGGCTTCCCTCAGGGGTGCCCGAACGTGCACAGCCAGTCTACAAGCTGGTTTGCAGCACCTTCGCGAAGCTCTTCTTGACCGGTTCAGACGACTCCGTCGCAACTTTCCGCGCGAGTTTCAAAAGCTCTCTGTTCTGGGCCGATGCGACTTCCAAATTTTTGCGGCTCTGCGCGGCCCAAAGGTTGAGGGCCTCGGAAGGCGACCTCGTATCCATCAAAGTAGTTATGTAATCCAACGCAGAGTTGGTGTTCTCCGTGGAGATTTCGATAATCTTAACGCCGTAATCTGCGGCGGCTTTGGTGCCGCCGGAGTAGGCCTCACGCACCACCTCGGCGATCTCGCCTGAGGCGGCCTGCAACTTCTGGCAGTGCTCCTTCGCCCGATCGGCGCCCTGCTCGGCGAAACCTCGAAACAGACCCGGGATCGCGAAAAGCGGCATGGCGCTCTCCCCGTTCGCGCTTCCGTTAATTTTCGATGCGCCGGCATTTCCTTCGACTTTCACGTTGGCATCACTCACTGGACTTCATCCTTTCAGGCGAACCCGCAAATCAACGATGATCGAATTGCCTCCCGGACGCACATGCGGAGAGTGCACCCCGCGCGGACGGTTTCCGAGAGTTACTTCCAACTTCCACGGAGATCGGAAATGTGACCACAGGTCACCGCGCCGCCCTTCCCCTGCGGGCGACTATGAAGGCGCAAGCTGAAAGGTTCGGTGCGATTTCTGACACTCGGTCTAATTTTTTTTCAACAACGAAGGGCGTGCGGCAAGAGCTTCTTTTCGAGTGCGCTGCAGCACGGAGTCGAGACAATTTGCCGATCCGGCAACACGCGCTCGAGCGCGCGATCCGCCCGGATCCAGTCTATCTCGCTGATAAGATCGACGGCGGCTTGCTTGGAGGCACGATACGGTCGAGGCGGGAAGAAATTGCCTGATAGCACTGGCACGTCGTCGCTTCGAGTCGTCGTCTGTCAACCTCGACAACGCCTCGCCGAGTCGATCGGATAGCGCCGACGTCCTTTAGCTTAGCAGCGACCACCGAGACCGTAGGACGGCGTACGCCGAGCAATTCAGCCATGGCCTCCTGCGTCAGCAGAAGCGCATCGTCCCCGGTTTGGTCGCGCAGACGCAGCAGCCACAAGGCCATGCGCTGCTCCACAGGATGCAGCGCATTGCACGCGGCAATATGCTGGAGTTGCGCTACAAGCGAACGGGTAAACGTCTGCACCATCTTCCCGATCGAGCTACTCCGCTGAAGCGCAGCGTTAAAGGGCATGGGCGAGATCTGCCAGGCATTTCCGGCTAAACGCACGACAGCGGTTGTCGGAGATGGAACAGGTCCTAGAGACACCAGCATCCCGGAGGCGCCCTCGTTACCAAAAACTGCGGTCGCCGCCGCTTCTCCATTCGGCATCTCCATGATGGATGCGATCAAGCCACTCGTCGGAAAAAAGATTTGCTCCGCCAGACTGCCGGAATGAAGCAGGATTGTGTCCCGTTCTAACGCCACCTGACGCAGATGGGGCCTCAGCAGCTCAAAGTCGGAACGCGGCAACGCGTCGAGCAGTCGATTGCCAATTGGGACATGGTCCATGTCGGAGGACCCCAGATATCACCCGTGCACTGCAGCAATCGACCCAGCACCGGGCTCAAGCATCGTGCAAAAACTCCGCCAGTCCGCCTTGAGTTCCTGCGCTTAACTCCGATCATGCGGTGAATGACGGCCCGCATGCCAAGCGCGCCGTAGAAATACGGTAAGGGCGCTGTTGCGTCATGGCGCGAACATACCGGCTTGCCACCTGCATGCTCCATTCCGCGCGTTTTAGTCACGTATTCCTATTTGCGAGCGCTCGGCGGCTCTTCGGAGCCGCCGAGCTTTCACTTGCTCCTAAGAGGCAGGCGAGCCTCCACCAGAACGCCGGAGTTAACTAAGGGGGTCTGTAGCCGCCATTGAGCCCGACCCGGCTCGGAGGTCAGCCATGGCAAGTGAGTTAGGCTGTTGAGCGTTTTGCTTTTGTCATCTGCGTCGGGCAGACTTAGGGACGCGGGGATTTAAGGACCGACCGAGAAGGGCCAAGTTGATGTCTCAGTTGGGTCATGAGCGGTAATGCTTTGACCCTATGTGACGTTTCCGTTCGGGCCGTCAGAAGTGGACACTCACGCTTTTAGAAGTGCGCAGCGAGGCGGCGAGGTATCGGTCTGGAGCGGCATCAGAACCTCCTGCTTCGGCCGCAAGCGTAAGTGGGCGCGGAAGCAAAGGCGCAGCCCAATTCTGACTCACCCTTGCGCGTCCTCAGCGTCGCTCGGTACTTATGCACTGCGCGACAGCATCGGGATTACTTACGCTCGGCGTCAGCCTCCTGTTCAAGCCGCAAAATATGTGCGCGCAGAGCGTCAAACCGCTCGTCGGCAAAGTCGCTGAATAGCGGGTCATTGTGACTCGTTGCGGCTGAAGCGATCTCAGTCCAATCTTGAGTGCCACCGGAAAGAAATCGCGATCTTCCATCCTCATGTGACGGCGCTCGTGGGCGATAAAATCGCGAACGATAAGATTCACATCTTCGTACAGGATCTCACGTTCCGCGAGAACGCTGTCGACCGCCTAAGCGACGCGGCGTAAAAGTTGGGCCCCCTTCTGGTGTTCGCGAGCTAGATCGCCGACCTTCGCAGCAGCAGCCGGATCTCGTGCCCTCAGCTTCGCAAATACCAAGTCTTCCTGGGGATGATGATAAATTTCTGGGTAGACTTCGAAATAACTGATAACCGCGTGGATCACCTCGTAGTCAGCACGGTCGCCGCGATCGAATACCTCGAGTTCCCGTTCGAGGATGGCCAGCAGCTTCTCAATGTTGAGATGCTCTTGGGATAAGCGCTCTATGATCATGGCAGAGCTCCATAAACCGACAACTTAAATCGGCCGTCGGCTTTCCCGACGGCAGTCTCCTACTCAGCCGCGCCTGAAGCTCGACCACGACATCGGACGGCTCCGCCCAGCGAATGGCCGGCGGCAGACGAGGCGCCACGCGGTGACCCCCTCAACATTTGATTTGCAGACGCGTGTGAAACTGGGGGCGAGCGGTCGCTAACAAACGATTGGTTCTGAAGCTGCGGACACCCCTCCCTACCCCCTTACAGCAGACACGCATTCCTTCACGCCTTCCCGCTGTGCGGCGTTTCGTTGCGGTGTCGTTGCCGAGCGCGTGCATGGAAACGTCATCTACCTGGTAAGCATCGTCCTCTCTGACATCGCTGCTGCCACATGGGTAGCACCCGTGTCCTGATAAGCAGACCGGTGACCACGGACACTTCTTTTGACTTTGCCTGCCGCAATCACACGCAGTGGCGTGTCTTCAGCGCGCCCACGATCACGTCTGCTCACGAGGCAAAAGCTCACTCACACTGATGCGATGGCTCTTGTCCGGCGCCACCGAGAAGATTACTGCCTGCCATCCATTGGGAGAAGACCGAGGTCTGGATGGCCGATAAGAGGATGCCGCTCCAAACGCCTTGCAGCGTTAAGGTGGAAAGATCAACCAATGCAGAAAGCCGCGTAATGGCCGACAAGAAAACCCGTGATGGCATCTTCATCGTCATGAGCCGTCGACCGAAGCTGCGGACGATATTGGCGTGGCTCATGGAAAGCACTGGCTCACATCTTTAGTAGATGTGTCGCTTATCACGCCATATGGCGCGGATACGAGGCAAGCAAAGCTAAGTAGATGGCTCCCGTTCCGGGAACGCTGAAATCGTGATTGTTCTAATCCAAGTTGGGGCGAGGATAATGAGACCGGGGCTGGCAATCCCTTTTCATTTCGCATTTTAAGGAGACCCGGGGGGCCGCGGTGGCCCCAGTCATTTTAGGAACGGCAGTTCACGCGTTGGGTTTTCTTTAAGTCATCGCGTCCAGACAGCGCGAGACCTCGAGAGGCCCCAGTCTTTTTCCTCCCTTAGGCTGGGGCCTTTTCTTGCCCGCTATCAGAATAGATCGAGGTCCAGCGCGTAAGCGCCTGCCCACGCCGCCTGCGCTTCGTCTCCCCCATCTTCACACCCCAGCGCCGCTCCGCCGCCGCCTGCATGTCGGGCTTCTTCGCGTTACCATACCCGGTCGCGCGCTTCTGGCTGGTCATCAGATTGAGTGGATACCACGCAGATTCAATTGCTCGCAGGTGTAGACTGCGACGCCGAACATACCGAGCATCACGTCAATGCCGAAAGAAGCGCCGCAAAGGCTTGTCAATGCACACGCCGACCCAATCGAGGTTGGTGTGGTGTTCGGTTTCCTGCGCCGAGGTCAATAGGCGAGCCTGAACTTCCTTTTGGAGGCTCTCGAGTACGTCTCAACGGTCCCTTCAAGGAAACACGCACAAACCCGCTTCGGTGCCGAGGTCCACCCCGATGACGAACTTCCGTCCTATCGCCCCAGCTTCTCACTGGGTGTCAATCGGCTTGCGAAGTTGACCCCTCGTATTGCCGCATCTGCGAATGTTACCCTGATGGTGCCATTGCCGATGGCGATCCGATATCGATTGATTGACTGCGCCAGGTGGGCAGAACACGACACCGGCAACGACGGCCATGTGGTAACCGGAGATCGGTCAAGCAAAGATTTTATGTAGGAAATACAGCGCATTATAGCGCGGTTGCTTCCCAGGAATTTGGATTGGGAAGCAGGTGGGAAGCAGCTTTGGAGGCAACTGGCCTCGGCTCGGTAGCAGTTGGCCATGAACTCGAGCCCTGCCCGCTCCTCCGGCATGGCCGCGCCGGCCGCCAGCTCCAAGCAGATGCGCTCCATGCGCGCGAGTTCGTCAATGTCGTGCTGATGTCGCCCCATGCCGGCGCATCAGACTCCCGCCGCGTGGTCGCCGTCAAGTCTAGGGAGTCCGCCGATGGCCCGCGATTTTCCGGAGGGTGAGCGGGGGTTTCTAAGGAGCTCGGGATGCTTTTTGATTCGTGTTTCCCTGCCACGGCTTAGAGTGCTCGTGCTCAGCAATCCACTTGACCGCGTCGCTTTCCGTAATAAAGCCCTTGATTGCTTCCGTTTCGCCGTCGGGCCACAGAATATCGACCCCCCAGCCAAGTCCGGGATTTTTACGAGCCATGAAAGTTGGTCGCTGCTCGAGCATCCGCCGAATATGCGCCTATGGTGCCCAGGTTCAAGCCAGCTATCCTGCCGCAATCAAACTATCCCACACTGACCCCGCGTCCTCCCGCCAGGCCAGGCCGGGCCGGTTCGATTCATGTGCAATGTTTTACGCGCAGTAGCTCGCGCGCGTTCCGAAGCCCTACGGATTGATAATTTGCGAGGTGCATCGAATGCCGCTTTGATTGCGGCATGCCCGCCCCCGTCCGCCTCCGCAAGCACGAAGCTGTGCCCCAAACCGGCAGCTACGAAGTCTGCTTCGCCGATGGTCGGCCGAGCGTCTATTTCTAATGGGACGTTGTCGCCGGACGGCGGCTCGCGCCGAACCTGTTGACCGGAGCAGAAGCGCTCGAGCAGGCCCGGGCCCTGGCAAAGGCCGAGCTCGCCCGCTATCGCAACACAAAATGAAATTTGCGGATTGACGGTCCTAAATGGAACGACGAGCACGGGCGGATATTTGACTGGGCGCTGGCTCGCCGGCGAGCTGGTGGAGCGGCCCCGGCCTACCCCAAAAGCCCCCCTGCAGCCGGGGCCGGTCTCTCCGCCAACGAACGGCTGGCGGGGCTGCCCTCCACCCTCGGCACGAAGCCATTTCGCACTCCCGGCGAAATCTTCTTGAAACATACGAGGTCGAAGCTTGGCCGCATCAAATATGGGGATGCCAGATGTTAGTCCTGATGAACCTGATTTGGCGCCGGCTTGCCTACACAATGCTGATCGGTATGCGCTGTAAGCTCGTGCGGCAGTAATGGTGAAGGCGGCTTTCGTCAGGAGGCCACCACCATGCCCAAAGAGATCGCTATAGCGCTCTGGTCCTTGGCAGCTGCCTGCGTAGTCGCATTCAGTATGGCAGCGCTGGTTGCGCCCCACTAGAAGAGACACAGACCCGCCAGCGTGAACCTCGGCAGAAGTGGCGCCGACCGGGGCTGCCTACTGTCTCTGTGCAGCGCCCCTCCCGCTCCGCAGCAAAAGGCCGATGTCTCCGGCCACCGAAGCAATATACCTTCCAAGCTCGGTGGCGATTTCGATCGCGGTCGAGCCGCGTTGATCACTTTGATCAGCGTCTGTACCTCGTCCTCCGTCCACTGCTTAGGTTGGTGATCTCGCACGCGCCACGCTCCGATTCGCGCGCGCAAATTGTTCCCATTCTCGGAACTGAACGCCCATCACATGTATTTCGGTTCCACCGAAATTGTGTTTGCAAACGGGGCAAAGTTGGAGCAGAATTTTGTCGCCGGGGCTGGCTGCATGTTTCACTTTTCGATTTGACCCGGGTTTTTGACCATGCGCGGGCCGCAGCGGTTTAACCTTCCGCTGCGGCCTTCGTATGTGCGGTCACACCCGGAGGGTGTACGGCCGGCCTATTTTTTCGATCAATGGAGCGGGACCGTTCCTAGTCGTCCCAATGACCTTTGCACAATTTGCGCACTGGCAGACGCGGGCTGTCCGCCGGCCGTGCAAACGAGAAACCGCCGCTTTAAATACTGCGGCATGCCGCAGTCATCGCACCGCGGCGGCGGGAGTCTCATAATGGACGCCTGGTGAGATCGGCATGAGCATGCAGATGAGCATGCCAATGATTCGATGAACGGCTATTGATGATGCACTCGAGACCCAAACATCACCGGCCTCAGCGAATGTTGATGGTTTAGAGGCCAGCTGCCGCAACATTATAGTTCCAATTCTGGACCAACAACTATATTCCGCGAGCCGCGGGGCAATGGTTCGCCCCGAGTCGGAACTGGGGATCCGTCCCGAACGTTGGTTCCTAATGACCCACACAGTTCTCTTGGTAGACGATGATCCGGCGGTCCTCGATGTGATCGCGAGCATGTTAGAGGAAATCGGCTGCAAAGTTATCCGCGCCAACGGCGGGGCTGAAGCCTTGGATCTGTTGCAGCATCATGATCGCATCTCGATCCTGATCACCGACATCAATATGCCGAGCATGGACGGCCACGAGTTGGCCGAGCGGGCGACCCGTCTCCGCCCGGCGCTGAAGGTTCTGCAATTGTCAGGACGAGAGCGACGGCGAGACGGTTTCCCGATGATCCGGAAGCCATTCTCCGAAGATGACTTGTATCGCGTGATGCAGCAGACCACCGGTGCCTGCTGATACTCTGGAGCTAGTCGGCGTTAGAGCCTTGGGCCCAGCAGCGTCCGCATGCAGCGATCGAGAGCGTCTAAGAGGAAAGGCTTCTGTAGAATTGGCCGACCTTTGAATTGCTCCGGTACGCCATCGGCGCCATAGCCGCTCGCGAAGACGAAGGGAATGCCGCGGACCTGCAAAGCTTCTGCGATGGCTGCCGAGCTATCCCGGCCAAGTTGCAGATCGAGAATAGCGGCGTCGCATTCAGCGCTCATGGCCATGGTCAGCCCAGAGCCTAGGTCACCGGCCTCCCCAGCAACCTCGTGACCAAGCTCAGTCAGCATATCCGCAATCATCATGCGGAGAAGCGTTTCGTCTTCAACTAGCAGTACTGATGCCATGCTTCTCAGTACGCCGGCAGGTTTGTGAATGGGAGTCTTTTCCCGACCTCTCATAAGGGCAGCCGGTTCTGAGGCCCGAAGCTCGCTGGAGGAGTTGATCAGGCGAGGCTAAGCCGACTTGGGCCTATTTCGGATATAGACTACCGCACCGCGGCCAGCAGACGTCAGCTCACCGAGAGTGGTCTTCCCTTGCCGCGCGGCTCCGATCAGTTGCTCGGCAACATATCTGCGGCTTTCGTGATCGCCGCCGTTCGTCAATTCCGCACAAACTTGCTCCAACACCACGTCCATGTTCGCTTGAACTCGATCTGGAAACTCGCCCACGCCCTTCTCTCCTTCGAGGAAACGTAACGAGGCTAAGCTCCTTTCTACAGTGGGTACAGCGCAGCGTGACGACGAGGTTAAGGAGCTGCTTTGTGCAAAAGTGAACTCAACGGCGTGAAGAATTGGCACCCCTCGCATTATACAGCCAGGGCTCGAACAATTGAGCTCAGCCGGAGTCGTCTTAGGTAAGGAGGAAATGGAGCGATCCGATGGACGAAAGGAAAAAACTCGAGCATCAGATCGCACTGGCTACTCGGACAGCCGCATACACCAAGGACGAGAACACCGCGAGCAGGCTGCGGCAGTTTGCTGATCAACTGAGGCGCAACCTATTGCCCTCTTCTTCCCGGCGGGCCCAGATCACGGCACGTGCCTATCAGCTGTGGGAAAGGGCCGGGCGCCCTTCGGGGCGCGACCTGGATTTCTGGCTCGATGCTGAGCGGGAGTTCAGCCGACCCGACCGTGGGAGCCAAGATTAGGGCACGACGACGCTCCGCGCGGTCCGCTCGCAAAAAAGCGGAGGCAGTGGCCAGTTGTGTGCACTTTCAGACCGCCAGTTCCGACGGGGGAACGTAGACCGTTGCCGCCTCTCTTAGCAGAAGCGAGCACATGCCCTCCGAAAAACAAGAAAACGGCAACGGCGGCCGTCCGCAAAACAGTCTCCTTCATATGGTCGGCGCCCGTGATTACAAGGCGCTTCGGCCTTACCTCGATTTGGCGGAGGTCCATTCCGGTGAGGGACAAGACCGAGCGTGATTTCCTCTATCGCGATATCTCGCACCGCAGCTTCAAGCGCCAATTCAGCCTCGCCGGATATGTCCAGGTGAAAAGCGCCGCGTTCGACAATGGCTTGCTGACCATCGAACTCGTCCGCGAGATTTCGGAAGCCATGAAGCCCGCCGGATTTCGATCGGCGATGCCTCGGCCGGCAACGTGCCGAAGCTGGAAGCTGAGGCTGCCGCCTAGCGCTCGCGCCTCGGAGCCGCACGATTTGTCGCGCGGCTCCATCCATTCGTCAAGAAAAGGAGAGGACCATGCGGCCGACGACCGCTGGCGACAATGTTTTCGACTTCAACGCTCTTCTTCATCCCGGTACGGTGTTTGAAGCACCGAGAGACGTTCTGGATCATCCGGCCCTGACGCTGACCGAGAAGCGCGCAATCCTGGCATCATGGGCGTCCGACGCGTCCGCGATCGCCTCTTGCCCGTCGATGCGCGCACCTGCCGGCCTCAAGAAGCCGGTATCGATCGACGAAATCTTGGACGCGTTGCGCGCCTTGGACGGTGGCCCACGGACGCCGCCCGGCGGAAAGCCCTACCGTCTCCGTTCGACCGAACGTGCGGCCGCCGCGGCGTAGTTTTGGACGCCCTGATGACGATGGACGAAAACCTGGCACGCCTTCGTGCCCATCATAACAACATCAGCCGCTACCGCCGGCTCCTGCGTCAGGCTTTTGCCTCTGGAACGCCAGTTCATCGAACGGCGACTTTCCGAAGAGGAGGCCGCTCTGCAAAGCCTTTCCGCTTCGACCTTCCCGAACGCCTTCAGGGAGCCAAGGCTTGATCGACCGTTGCCTGTTGCAGACGTGATGCCATGAGCACGACCGTCAACCTGGGTCGACCGGGCTCGGGCTCGTTCCCTTTGGCGCTCCTCAAAAGGTTTTTCGTGCGCGAATATTGAAGACTCCGGCTGCGGACGGCGTATCATCGGCCGTGGAGATTTCAGGGATGGCTGTCTCGACCAACGAGCGTCCGATGTGCCCTGTGTGCAAGCACCGGATGGCGTTGGCGCGCATCTCTCCCGGCCCCCGCGGATTCGATGAGCGCACCTTCGAGTGCTCGACTTGCGAGCGTACCGAAGTGGTCCGCTTCGCGGTGGATCCGATACAAACCGACGCGGTCGGCTGGCTTGCCGGTGAGCTGAAGCCGCGAAACTGAGTGTTCGGTGTGAGTGGCGCGATGGATGAGGACTTCTGCAAAGAACAGACGCAACGCATTCGCGCATTGGCTGACCGGGCTGATCTCCTTCACCAGGCGATGCCTGTTGGCGCTGGTCGTCCATACGCCCCCGGGGTGGCCAGTCCCTTGAAGCCCGCGGAGCGGCCGCTGCCGGTGCGCGTCACGCCCCCGGCGTCGATCCTCTCAGGGTGGGCGAGGCGTGACCAAGGGCGCGATCGAAGTCTGGTGCGACGCTTGCGGCGGCGGAGGATCCCTGCCCGCGCGGGAGTCCGAGCCGGCCGCAGGACCTATCCGGGCCGCGGCGTGAAGGCAAGGGCCGTATGCCGGCCAAGCCGAGTGAGGTGCGGCTCACACCTCCGGGAGCTTGACATGGCAACGATGAATTGAGGAGGCGAGAATGCTCCTGATAGGACTTGGCGCTCTGCTTGTTCTCGGCGGAATCTTGTACATGGCACGCGCTACTATTTGGCGGGGATCGCTTAGCCGGCCCGCTGGCGATACACTGGAGCCGACGCGGCGCGGCGTGGGATTCCTGGGGATCGGAGCGAACTGGCCGGGCATTCTCCTTATGGCAATCGGTGCCGTTCTGTTGGTGGTGGGGGCCGGCCTCTAGCCCCAGCCATCCGCCGAGCTGCCGCCCTGGATGACAAGTTGGTATCGACGCTTCAGCCGATGGCTCGTGGTAGTAGCGGCGTTTTGGAGGCGATCGAGGTTCGCGCCGTCTTTAGCAATCACGAGCAGTCGCCAATTCAGGCCATCGGGTTCCGCGTCGTCGTGTTCAATCTCGACGGAGATAACGAGCTCCCCGCCGGGAACGTGCCGGATCTCCTGAAGAGCGATCAGTTCGAGATCGGCCTTGGACATCAACGTTCTTGCCACCGGTCTCCTCCCGGCCGGCCTAACGCAGCCTCAATCGCTACGCGACTGCTTTATGAAAACGGCCCGCTCGATTATGTCAGCGGGCTATTTCTTTCGCTTCTATTTCCCTTTCATCTTCGGGTCATTCATGGTCGCCCCCGGGTTAGCCGAACTCGGGCTGCTCGATGCCCCTTGACCGCTGGTCGCGGCTGGAGAATTGCCGCCGCCCCCAGATCCCGCACCTGCGCCTCCGCCGTCCCCTGATCCCGCACCCGCGCCGCCGGCTCCGCCCGATCCGCCCGCGCCAGCCCCCGCTCCGCCAGCCCCCGCTCCGCCCGCTCCTCCCGCCCCGCCCCCAGCGCCACCCTGCGCGGAGGCGGCAGCGATCGATCCGAACACAAGTGCAGCTACGAGCGCCATCTTGCCAATCTTCATGGTGCTTTCCTCCTATTTAAGTTTGCTTGCAACCGACCGCTGTAACCTTCGTTCCTAAGCTGGAGCAGGACCAAACGCGTCGAGGTGCCGCACGGGCAGGATACCTCACTTGCAGCAGACGACTTCCCCGTGGAGGTCGAGATCAAAGCGAGCCGGTCGCACCTGCCGAAACAGAGGGGCTCGCCGACCGACTCGCCGAACCGCTCAACGAGCATGCGCACCAATGCCCGGTAACAACCACAAGGCCCCGGCTTAGGTGGGAAGCGAATTTGCTCGAACGCATTTCCGCATGCCGCGGCAGAATGTCTCGATTTGAGCTCCCGATAACTTCAACAAGGCAGGCAGTGCCGCCGATCGTATCGGATCGCGACATCGGCCTCGCTCTCTCCGTTGCCTTGAATTGAGACCCCCCGACCAATTGTCGGGGCGCTGATTTCATATCGTCCGCCAACTACCCTTTAGACGCCTGTCTCGCCCATTCGAGTGAACTTGCGTTTATCGGCACCGACTCACCGATGTCGACGACCGGAACGACATCAATGTCATTCCAGAAAGTGTACTTTGCCACGAAGGCGGTGATGGCTTTTGGGTCGTTGGCTTCGACCAAAACATAGCCGCCTCGTCCCGCCAGGTTCGCCACGAACACGTGTATCGTCAGCCCCTTCTCTTCATCCGGCGTCCACTTGCTGAACGCCGCAAGAAGCGATTGCGACCCTGCGAAGTTTTGGTCAAAGGAAAGACCGGCAGTGCGAACTGTATATTCGAGCATGTATTTCGTGAAACACCTCCTTCAAAACTGGACAGTGAGCCACGCGCCCCATCTAATCTTAAGTGCGAGCGGTCGCGCAAGTGTTAGCAGCGGCGAGAGCGACCTCATTGGTCGTGAAATTGCCCGGTCATGACCCATCGCGTCGGTTAGCGCAGCGGGCATATCTAGAAATTCGACACAACCCGGA
Source organism: Bradyrhizobium sp. LB8.2 (assembly GCF_040548035.1). Lineage (NCBI taxonomy): Bacteria > Pseudomonadati > Pseudomonadota > Alphaproteobacteria > Hyphomicrobiales > Nitrobacteraceae > Bradyrhizobium > Bradyrhizobium sp. LB8.2. Next base: position 82,359 of record NZ_JBEPQV010000035.1, read on the forward strand.
AGGCACGTCAGAGGGCACACCGACGCGATCGGCGCGCCGTCGCGTGCGCCATTCGCTCTACAATCTATTACTTGCGAAGAACGAGCCTTAAGCCTTCAGGTCGGTGATCCTCATGATCGCGACCACGTTCCCATCATTGAACGCCTGCTCCTTTGTGTCCTTGTTGCAGGTCCAGACAAAATTCTTCTTGCCGGTAAAGGTCTTTTCGTCCTGCTCAAGCCGAAGCTCTCCTTCGGTGATATGGCAGACCATGGCATTCATCATCGGAGGCCCCATGGTCTTCGATCCCGGCTGCATGATGACGTCACGCATTGAGACGGTCTTAAAACCCGGGATCAGCGATGGTGTGTCGCCATCATACTGGCGCACCACCACACCCGGCCATGGAGTTGTGTCCTTGTAGCCCGTGGTTTGAGCGGCGGCGGGCTTTATCGTGGCCGCCGTAGCCGCTGCCAACCCGAATGCCAATGCAGACCTTCGGTCGATCTTGCTCATCGGTTTTCTCCTCTGCAACAAGCCGCCGCAAAAGTTGCGCGCGTGGGGAATGTGAAATCGTGGTGTGAAACCGAAAAGGGGGCGGTCTCTTAGGGTAGCGTACCTGCCGATAGCGCTAGTAACTGCTCGTTCGTCCCGAACGGTGACTTCGGCACATCCCGCTTCAGGGGCAACCACATTCTACAAGACTGGATGCACCCCTAGAAATGGGTGTTTCGCCCCAAGAGGCAAAATGCCTCAGCTTGCTCAGGGCCCGAAGATCGTACTCGCTGTCGGCAACTTCACACTGCGTCCAACTGAATACGCAAGTCAGTGTGGCTGACTGGTTCTACGGTGTGTGTGTGCTGGTCGCAGGGCATATTTCGCGGAAGGCTCCGGGAGAGGAATGTAATCGGCTGCTTTTGGAGAAGTACGCGCACGATAAGTCATGGCGTTCTAACCCCATCCAGTGGTGCGATTACGTGGCAACCTTGACGCTCGTTTATAGCGATCTCGGCACGTGACCCGAAGTTTGCCCCTGCGCCGATGCCCTACATCTCCCAGTCATCGTCCCCGGTGCGGACCGCCGCCTTGACCCATAGCTGACTTCATAGCATCGAGTTATACTGCCCTCACGGCCAACGTACTTTGTAAAGTCTGGTTGCGGTCAAACATTTCTTGCAGGTAGGAGGCATGAAAATGAGCCAGCAAGCACAGTGGCAGGTCGTGGGCAGTGCGCCCGAGGTATACGAGCGAGAGCTGGTGCCGGCTGTGTTTGGGGTGTGGGCTCCGATACTTGTTGAGCTAGCTCAACCTCGGCCTAGCGAGCGTATTCTCGATGTCGCGTGCGGCACTGGTGTTGTGGCGCGCATCGCCGCAACGCGCGTCGGTCCAAGTGGTACCGTGGTTGGGATTGATCTCAATCCTGGAATGTTGAGCGTCGCTAGATCAGTCGTATCGCCGGATTCGCGGTCCGGCGGACAACTCCAGTGGCAAGAGGCGAGTGCGGATAAGCTGCCATTCCGAGATGGTTCATTTAACGTCGTATATTGCCAGTTGGGCCTGCAATTCTTCGCCGACCGGCCCGCGGCCTTACGCGAAATGCGTAGGGTTCTTGGTCCCGAAGGAAGACTCGCGCTGATGGTGTGGAACGGCATTCACGAAAGTCCCGGATTTGCTGTTCTGGCTGACGCATTGCAGCGACACGTTGGTCGAGCCGCGGTAGCTATCATGCGTGCGCCATTTGGGTTGTCCAATGCCGACGAATTGGAAGCCCTCGTTCGTGCCACAGGTTTTCAGGACGTTGCAATTCAACAGCGGAGTGGGACCGTGCGCTTTCCGACGGTCGAGCGATTTGTGTTGAGTTACGTTGCGGGCTCGCCATTGGCTGGTCCGGTATCACAGGCAGACGCTGCGGCGCGCGCAGCTCTAATCACCGACGTCAGGAACGCCCTGGGTAAATTCACGAGCAATGATGAACTGGCCTTCCCCATAGCCGCCCACCTGCTATGCGCGAGAGTGTAGGACAGTTCGAGTTTTGCCTCGGTTGCCGCGACGCGAACGAGAATTGCGGCTTCCGTTGTTGGCCCGTCGCCGACCTTCGCTTACAGGGCCGCTATGTCTGCCTTTAGGAGATAAGCCGACCCCAGCTCTAGTCGCTATGAAAGTCAGACTGTGACCAAAAGCAGACGCGCGCTGATTCAGTCATCAGCCGCCGCCAAACTTGGATGGATCATCGTAGGCAGGAGGATCGTCGTGATCGGTCCGGAGACCTCCCGGAACGGAATCGTCGCGATAGATGCGCACGCCGCCTGGAGTGATATAGCTCGGGGTGACCACCTGGCCAGGACGCGCGATGGCTTGTCGCGAGTTGTGATGCCACCTTGGCGCGGCGCTCGCAGAAGCACACGACGCGAACACAAGGCATAATCCCAAGACAAAACGCATTGCATTTTCTCCAACCAAGCTCTGTTGTATGTGGTGCGCGCGCTGCTCCTTGCTTTCACATTCGAACGGTGGTTTTGGCTTATCGCGTTGGTTGGCACACCGCAGCGACATGTCCGGAGCACGAGTAGAACGGAATTCGTCCCACTCGGGGGCCGACCGCCGCCTTTGACCCAAAGCGGAAGTGCTTCCTATGAGGGGACCGGAACAGACGCAGGCCACCAAGCAGCGGTATGTCATGTCATATCGACGCTACCTTCATGATATCCAATGTTCCGCGAAAGATCATCTCGACTGCAACGTAGAGAATGACGGCCAGGCCGACGTAAGCAATCCATCGATGATTTTGCAGAAGGCGCGCAATAAGAGAAGCGGCCACGCCCATCATCGCAATGGAAAGCCCCAACCCGAAAATCATGACCACTGGATGCTCTCGTGCCGCCCCTGCGACGGCCAGGACATTGTCAACCGACATGGAAATGTCGGCCGCAATAATCTGCCAACTCGCTTGGACGAGTGTCTTGCGGGGCTTGTTTCCTGCAATTGCTCCAGCAGTCTCCTTCGCACCCATAGGATTTGTGGAGGATGCGCGCAACTCTCGCCACATATTCCAACACACCCACAACAGCAGGATCCCGCCAGCGAGCAGGAGGCCGACGATTTGGAGGATTTGCGTCGCTAACCCGGCAAACAGCATGCGCAGTATCGTCGCCGCAACGATTCCGATCAAAATCGCCTTGACTCGTTGCGCCTGCGGAAGTCCCGCTGCGGCAAGTCCGACGACGATGGCGTTATCGCCAGCGAGCACAAGGTCGATCAGAACGACCTGCAACAATACGTTCAAGACATCTGAGAAATCCAACACGCGTCGCACTCCCCCGTGCCGGGAGAAATGGCCCGCTCTCAGCGCGGATTTTTGGTGGTTGGTATGTGTCTAATCGGTTCGCCGATGCGTGTCGCAGTCCCGTGCCGCAGACAAAACGGGGCCGCTCTAACTCAACTCTAGTTCGACGTCGCCGGCTGTCAGGGGGCCTGGTGACTGTCTCCCACAGCCGGCGTGCCCGGATGTTGTTCGACCGGTTGCTCGAAAAACAGTGCCACTTGATCCGGTTCGCCAAGAATCGCCGCAGCGCAGCCCATCATGGTGAATGCACCGGCAATATCCCAAAGCGTTACATTTTCTAACGTTTCATTTTCTGAAGTTGCCCGAGCAAAGAGCGCTGTGACGATCGCGTCCAAGAAAAGCAGAATGCTGAGCGCAGGCAAGACGAGTTGGATATCCAGGAAGTACATCATCAAGAATGCGGGAGCTGCGACCAGGATGCTCAACAGCGCGAATATGCAGAATGTGTCCCGCCAAGGAGCATTCCTGTTTGTCCAACTTGCATGAGAAGCGATCATTTTGTCCTCCTGCATAGGAGTGTCTTCCAGCGCCGCAAATTACTGAACTACTCTGGCCTAGATGCACCGTTTTCCGACGTCTCCCCGATCAATGTTTTGTCCTATGCCGCCGAGTCTCGATCAGCGTAATAGCGCCGGCCGCCACCACGGCAATAATAACGACGGCTGCAAGCGTCTCGACGGACGCCAGGGTCCCGGACCATTTGTCCCAAAGCTCAATCATATGCTTGCCTCTCGCGAGAGCGCACCCACGATCGATAAAATCCACTCTCTAAAAAGACGAACCTTTACGATCAGAAAAACAATGCTACCCATCGTCGCGCGCTTTTTGACCGCGCGGCAAGGTGACTTATGCGGAACCGATAAGCAGGCCGCTTGGACGCCCGTATATCGCGTGCGCTCCGGATCACGGCGACACGCCACTGGATCGCAGAGGACTTCCGCCCGTCGTCGGTCAGCTGCGCCAGGTAGCGGACATAAACGGCGAACGCGAGCTATCTGTGTCAGCCGCGGCACCGGGATGTCGGCTTGTGGCCCACCACGGAAGTGGCGGCGCACCTCACTGAGGTCCGCTTACCGAGGCATGGCAGACAAGATTTGCTCAGGTTGAGTTCTTCGCATTTTGACCCATTGCGGAAGTGAGGGCGTTAGCAGTCGAGGTCAGAAAGTGACCTGCACCGATGGTCAACAGGTGGTATAGTCGTTTGGTCGTCGTCCTCAGACAGCTAAGAGGATGGAATGGAGCGGCGAGAGTTCATTGCAGGAACTGCAGCGCTGTTCATTTCGCCACGCCCTTCGCACGGGCAGGGTAAACGTCGTCGTCTCGGCTTCCTCGCCATCGGCGATGGAAGCGGGAAGGCCCTCAATCAAGCCGAGCTTGCGTTCCTTGATGCGCTGCGAAGCCTAGGTTGGATAGAGGGAAAAAACCTGGCCATCGAATATCGGTTTTCTCAACCCGCAGATCGATTAACCGATTCCGTCGCCGAGCTGATGGCGCTCGGCCCCGACATCCTGATTGCCCCGGGACCGCAAGCAGCCATAGCGCTCAAATCTGCGACCGCCATTATTCCCGTTGTGTTCGTGGGTGTCGCTGATCCCGTGCACCTCGGCCTCGTACAAAGCCTGTCGCGGCCAGGTGGCAACATTACGGGCGTGACGACCAATGTTCCCGATGACTTCTTTGCAAAACGCCTCGAAATTCTTCGAGAACTTGTTCCCGGCGCATCCAAAATCGCTGTTTTGGTCAACCCCGACAATCCGCTGCAAAGGCTGTACTTCGCGGAAGAGATCCCCCGCATAGCCCGGAACCTCGGCGTGGCTCTGCCTCTCGTTCCGGCGACCACGCCAGAAGAACTCGACCTTGCCTTTGCCTCGGCCGTCGCCCAACGCGCCGATGCGATCATTGATTTTGGCGATGCCCTCACTTATGCCCAGGCACAGCGGATCATCGCGCTCGCGGCTAAGTATCACCTGCCAGCAAATTATTTATTTCGACATTATGCCAATGGAGGATTATCGGTATACGGGGCAGATACAGCCGATCTATTCCGCCGCGCTGGCGACTATGTAGACAAGATCCTCAAGGGCGCCAAACCTATGGACCTCCCGGTAGAGAGGCCAACAAAGTTCGTCCTCATCATCAACATGAAGACGGCCAAGGCGCTCGGTCTCACCGTTCCGCCATTGTTGCTGGTACGGGCCGACGAGGTGATTGAATAGAAGGCCCGCCGCGCTGCATGAGTCTGGTGTTGGCCCGTAGCCGACTAGCTAGGGCGAGCTGGCCATGTCCGGTTTCGAAGAGTCTAGCGGATACGCCTATCTCTCGGCCACCGGCTGTCAACCTTCGCCCTACACGCGCCAACGATGCGAGGATGCTACCGATCCGCACCAGCTAACGCTCAAAACTGTGCTCGTCCGTGATCTGCTGGGAGCAGCAACGCGAAAATCAGCTGGACCTGAGGTGTGAGTGCTCACTGGCGCGAGCGCGGAAGCTTGGCGTACCATCCGGTATACGGCGAGTTCTTGATCGTGTGGCGGCTGAGGTCGGGCGCGCCGTGCTTCCACCAGATCGCGCCGCGCTCGCCGATGGCTCGCTTCGCCTCTTCGACCGCCCGACGAGCCGTTTCTTCCGCTTCAATATTCTTGCGCGCCTTGGCATCGCCACCGCCCGCCTCACGCTCATAAGCCGCCGCACCAGGTCAGATCTCTCCTGCTCTCCGAGGGCCGGGTTTGCCATGTGCCAAAGGCGTCCGCGGACGACGAAATATCGGCCGTCAGGAGTCAACGGATCACGCCGACTTCCGCTGGCGACCGGCCGCCGGCTTGTTCGCCGCTTCCTTCGCGAGCTTCTTCCCGGCGATCGGCATCAGCAACTCCTTCTGGCCAGCCGTCGCCTTCTTCGCTTTCTTTGCCGGCTTTTTCGCTGCCTTGCTCTCCGCAGCTGTGCCGCCGACGCTCTTGCGCAAGGCGTCCATCAAATCGACGACGTTCTCGCCGCGCGGACGACCCTTCGGGGTGATCGGCTTGCCGGCGCGCTTCTGGTTGATGAGGTCGATCAGCGCCATCGTAGTGGTCCTCGAACTTTTCCGGCTCGAAGTTGCCGGCCTTCTGGTTCACGATGTGCCTGGCGAGATCGAGCATGTCCTTTGTGACCTTCACGTCCTGGATCTCATCGAAATACTCGTGCTCGCTGCGCACCTCGTACGGATAGCGCAGCAGAGTGCCGACGAGTCCCTTATCCATCGGCTCGAGCGCGATGATGTGCTCGCGGTTGGTCAGCACCACGCGCCCTATCGCGACCTTGTCCATCTCGCGGATGGTCTCGCGGATCACGGCGAGGGCATCGTGGCCGACCTTGCCGTCCGGTCTGATGTAGTAGGGCCGGATCAGGTAGCGAGGATCGATGTCGGACTTGTCGACGAACTCGTCGATCTCGATTGTCCTTGTGGACTCCAGCGCGATCCCCTCCAGCTCTTCCTTGGTGACCTCGATGAACTAGTCCTTCTCAAGCTGGTAACCCTTAACGACGTCCTCGTTGGGCACCTCGTCGCCGGTGTCGGCGTCGACCTTGAGATACTTGATCCGATGACCGGTCTGCCGATTTAGCTGGTTGAACGAGATCTTCTCGCTCTCCCGACGTCGCCGGGTACAGCGCGCCGGGACAGGTGACGAGCGAAAGACGCAGGAAGCCTTTCCAGTTGGCGCGAGGGGCCATCAACGCGGTACTCCGAACAGGGCGGCGGGTGGATTCAAGACGATCGGCCGACCATGGTTCCGACATCACCGGTCGACCGTCTGTGTGATTTTTCGAGAGCCGGACTCGACTCTCCTGTTCTTGATATGTTCTAATGCCAAGCATGAACGACCGCCCCGCGAGCTGGCGCATGCCCACACCTAAGCAGATGGAAAAAATGGCCGCTGCCGTCAGCAGGAAGGCCCCTCCCCCCGGCGGACCGGGGCCGGGGGACGATCTGCCGCCGGAATACTGGCAGGCGCTCATGGAGGACGGGGGCGTCGAGGCTCGCCGTCTGAGCGCGGGCGCGTCCGGACGGATGCTGCGGCTGGACCAAATTCCCCAGCATTTACTGAGAGTGGGCTGCCGGCGCTGCGGCCGGACCGTCGAGATCCAGAAGGCCGATGCCGCCCGGCTGTACGGTCCGGACGCGGTCTGGAGGGACGTCGGACAGCGCCTCTTGGACAACATCTGCACTCAGCGGACTGGGCGCCATGAGGAAGACGGCTGCTGGCCGTCGTTCGATACCTGACGGGTCCGGAGCCCGGGCGATGGCGCCGAAGTATCACCCGACGCCCCTCTCCGGAGGCGACCGCAAGGCCCTCAACAAGGAGCTCGGCCGCGCCCGGGCCATGACCACGATCCTTGCGACGCAGGCCGCCGATGCCAGAGCCAGGGGCGAGGCACTGATCCGGACCGCGGACAAGCTGCTGTGCGAAAGCTGGAACGAGCGCCTGTGGGCCGACGGCGAGCCGATCGCCCCCTCGCCGACTGTCGACCAGGCCGTGAACGGCGGCTATAGCTGGCTGAAGATCGAGTGCTCGCGCTGCAAGACGCGGCGGAACGTCGAGCTCGCCGAACTTTCCCACCCTCCGACGACCTTCGTCCACGACCTGGCCGGCCGGCTCCGCTGCAGCAAGTGCGCCAAGGCCAACCGCCGCCCATCGGCGACACTGCTGCAGTTGGCACAGCGCGGTCGCCATCCGGATCCGGAGACCTGAATGTGTAATCTCTATTCGATCACCACCAACCAAGCCGCGATCAGCGCGCTATTCCGGGTCGTCAACCGCTACGTCGGCAACCTCGCGCCGATGCCCGGGGTGTTTCCGGACTACACGGCGCCGATCGTCCGGACCGGCGCCGACGGCCGCGAGTTCGCGACTGCGCGCTGGGGCATGCCGTCGTCGTCGAAGGCGCTGATGGATGCCACCAAGAAGCGTGCCGAGAAGCTGCAAGCGAAGGGTAAGACCGTCGATTTCAAGGAATTTCTGCGGATGGAGCCGGATTCCGGCACGACCAACATCCGCAACGTGAAGAGCAAACATTGGACGCGGTGGCTGGGTCCGGAGCACCGCTGCGCGGTGCCGTTCAACTCGTTCAGCGAGTTCAACAAAGCCGAAGGCGGCGACGTCTGGTTCGCGCTCGACGAGACCCGTCCGCTCGCCTGCTTCGCCGGCATCTGGACCAACTGGACGTCGGTCCGGAAGGTCAAGGAGGGCGAGACCACCAACGATCTTTACGCGTTCCTGACGACCGAGCCGAACGTCGAGGTCGGCGCCGTGCACCCGAAGGCGATGCCCGTGATCCTGACGACGCCCGACGAAGTCGAGACCTGGATGACGGCTCCTCCGGACGAGGCCCTGAAGCTGCAGCGGCCGCTTCCGGACGGGGCGCTCAGAATCGTCGCCCGCGGCTCGAAGGAAGACCCCGCGGCGGGAAGGTAGCGTTCTGCACAGGCGCGGCGGGAACAGATGGACAAGCCCTGGCGCTCTCGATGGCGAATCCCTGCTCCGTGCTAACCGCTCGGAACGAGCAGGTGGGCAGAAGGACTCGTCCTCGCAGGAGTGATCTGGATGCTTATGACGAAGGAACGACGGCCGGCGGTACAGACGCTGCGAGGCTGGGCGATCAACGCGATCGGCGATACCTGCCCGGAATGCCCAGCCGCTTAGCGATTGACATGTGCTGGATCGCGCTCGCCCTTGGCGGACATAGATGCCGCCTCTTCGATAGCCGCCATCAAGTCCGAGGTTGCGGACTGCTGGATCATATGCCCTGCTCCGGCGATACGTCGCAACCTGCTCTGCTCGACCTTGTCACGCAATCGCGCGGATTGCTCGAATTCGATCAAGCGGTCGTCCTCACCCGCGATTATGACGGTCGGCACTGTGAGTTCGCTGTAGGTTTTTGAAGCTGCAAGGGCGATGGGGACCATCATTGCGGCCTCTTCAGCGCTGGCGCGGAGTTGAGACGGCCGAACAGCCATCTCGACTGGAAAGCCGGCGAACTTCTCCGGGACGCTTTGCGGTCCGAATATCTTGCGCATGAGTCCGGGCCACATCAGTCGGGCGACGAGCGGCGAGATTGTGTTACTGACGATGTCCCCAAGCCCCGGTACCGCAGGCACGGACGGCGTGGCCAGATCGACCTTGGGATTCGGAAAGTAGTATCCGGACGCCAACACCAGCGCTTCGACGAACGAGGGGTGCCTTATGGCCAAGGCAATCGCCACCGAGGCTGCCCAAGAATGCCCGAGCACAATCGCTCCCCGGATGCCGAGTCGCTCGAGAGCCTTTTGGAATAAGTCCGCCTGTTCGTCCGGTCCCCAAACGATACTGCGGGGTCGCGAGCTGTGGCCAAAGCCCGGGCGGTCGAACGCGACTACCCTGTAATCCTTGGCAGCGAGGTCGATCAGGCCGCTCGATTGAAAATCCTGGATCATGCTCCCATTGCCGTGAAAAAGGACAAGCGGACGGCCGCTACCGCGTTCCATGTAGTGGAGCCGAACGCCGTCGATATCGATAAATCTGCCCTGCGGCGGATTCTCGCGTTCCGCCTTGCGCGCGAAATACCGGTTTACGAGCGCCGTCGCCGCCAGAAGAGCCGCTGCGCCCGCGACCATCGCGACCGCGGGCCGTCGCCGGAGCGCGGTCTGGAAATCAGACAAAAACGATGGAGAACTTGTGCGCTCTAGCAGTCTGCTGAAAAACCTTGAAATGGAGAATTTTCATTTTTCCGCCGGTCGTTTTGGGAGCGGCGCGGTAGAGTTGGATGTAATTTCGAGCTTGT
>NZ_JBEPQV010000036.1:0-89062 GCF_040548035.1 Bradyrhizobium sp. LB8.2
AAGACCCAGCGGTCGGGACGAAAAGCTGGCAGCAATCAAACAAAAAGCTGAACATCCGCCTTGACACACCAAATCCCCATGTGAGCAATCCAGAAATCTTTCCGCAGTGACAGACTGGATGGCTTCGCTGCGCTCGCAATGACGGTTCAATAAGCACAGGAGTAAAATAATTGTCTCAGGATCTGATCCGCGAAACCGCCTGCGTCGTCGTCGACAAGCTGCGGTCCGGCGAGGTCTCGCCGCTGGAGCTGCTGGATGCGCTGGAGAAGCGCATCGGTGAAGTCGACGGCAAGGTCAATGCGCTGCCGACGCTGTGCTTCGATCGCGCGCGGGATAGCGCCAAGGCGCTGATGCAGAAGCCGGCCGGCGCGCGCGGATTGCTCGCAGGCCTGCCGGTGCCGATCAAGGACCTGACCGATGTTGCAGGCGTGCTGAACACCCAGGGCTCGCCGATCTACAAAAACAATATCCCAGCGAAGTCCGACCTCATGGTCGAGAACCTCGAAGCCAATGGTGCGGTCGTCTACGCCAAGTCCAACACGCCGGAATTCGGCGCCGGCGCCAACACCTTCAACGAGGTATTCGGCGCGACCCTCAACCCCTGGGACATTTCGAAATCCGCCGCCGGCTCCTCCGGCGGCGCGGCGGTGGCGCTCGCGACCGGCATGGCCTGGCTCGCACAGGGCTCGGACATGGGCGGCAGCTTGCGCAGCCCCGCGAGCTTCTGCGGGATCGTCGGCATGCGACCGAGCATCGGCCGCGTCGCGCACACGCCGAAAGCGGGCATCGACCGCAATCTCGGCGTGCAGGGCCCGATGGCACGCAATGTCGAAGACCTCGCGCTGCTCCTGGATGCCATGAGCGGCGATTATGCCGCCGACCCGCTGTCGCTGCCGGCGCCCGCGACCTCGTTCCTGACGGCCGCGCGGTCGGGCAAAAAGCCGAAGCGCATCGCCTACTCCGCTGATCTCGGCATCACCCCGGTCGACCCCGAAGTCAAGGCGCTCACGCGCAAGGCGGCGGAACGCTTTGCCGAAGCCGGTGCCATCGTCGAGGAGGCGCATCCGGATTGGCGCGAGGCGCATGAGTGCTTCCACGTGCTCCGCGCGTTCGACTTCGCGATCAGCAAGGCGCAGCTGCTCCGCACCAAGCGCGACCTGCTCAAGCCCGAGGTGATCTGGAACATCGAGGAAGGTCTCAAGCTCACCGTCGAGCAGCTCGAGCGCGCCGAAGCGCAGCGCGTCGGCATGACCGCGCGTGCAGTCGAGTTCTTCCAGACCTACGATCTGCTGCTGGTACCGACGACGATCGTGCCGCCGTTCCCGATCGAGAACCGCTATGTCGCCGAATGCGCGGGCAAGAGGTTCGACAATTACGTCGAATGGCTCGGCATCGTCTACGCCATCACGCTCGCCTGCTGCCCGGCGTTGTCGCTGCCGTGCGGCTTCACGGCGTCGGGACTTCCGGTTGGTGTGCAGGTGGTCGGCGCGCCCCGGAGCGACGCTGACGTGCTCGCGGGCGCGAAGGTGCTGGAGGATATTCTGGGTCTGCGGGGCACGACGCCGATTGATCCAAAAGTGAAGAAGTAACTTCTCGAGCCCCGGACGAGCGGCAGCGCTGACGCGTTGCACCTCGTCCGGGGCACGAGATATCTAGCCCGCGCGCGTCGCCTCCAAACTCCGGCTATACCGCGACATCGCGAAGCAGAAGACGAAATAGATGGCGGCGACGAAGATGTAGACTTCGACGGAGAATTGCTGCCACGCGGGATCGATGATCGCGGTCTTCGCCGTCGTCAGCAGGTCGAAGATACCGATGATCAGGACGAGGCTGGTGTCCTTGAAGAAGGCGATGAAGGTGTTGACCAGCGGCGGGATGACGTGGCGGATCGCCTGCGGCAGGACGATCAGCCGGTTCTTGCGCCAATAGGACAACCCCAGCGCATCAGCGGCCTCATACTGTCCGCTCGGCACGGCCTGAAGGCCGCCGCGGACGACTTCGGCAAGATAGGCACCTGCGAACAGGATGATCGCGATCTGCGCGCGCAAGAGCTTGTCGATGTTGAATCCGGCAGGCATGAACAGCGGAAACATCACGCTCGCCATGAACAACAAACTGACCAGCGGCACGCCGCGGATCAGCTCGACATAGAGCACGCTGAGCGAGCGGATTGCCGGCAGCTTCGAACGACGGCCGAGGGCAACGAGGATGCCGAGCGGGAAGCCGAACGCGAGACCGAACGTCGCCAGGATCAGCGTCACCGGCAAGCCGCCCCAACGGTCCTGCGAGACGAACGACAAACCGAACACGCCGCCCCACATCAGCACGCTGATCAGCGCCAGCGCTCCAATCCAGAGATAGGCCAGTTCGCGCCGCCATAAGGCGCGGCGGGTGGAGAGATAGAACAGGGCGATGAAGAGCAGCACCGCCAGCGCCGGCCGCCACTGCTGGTCGAACGGATAGGTGCCAAACAGGATGAAGCGGTACTTTTCGGGTATGATCGCCCAGCACGCACCGACGCCGCGCACTGCGCGGCAGGCACTGGAATCGTTCGCCGGCGTCAACCAGACTGCGTTCGCGATTCCCCACAGCACTAAGCTGAAGACACCCTTGGCGAGCACCGCCAGCAGCACGACCGAGAGGATGCCGTTCGGAATCGACGAGAACAAATTGGTGCGCAGCCAGCGCAGCACCGGGTTGCCGATTTGCGGGCGACGGGCGGCGCGCGGTGCTTCCGGAATGTCGGCGATCGCCGTCATGATCAGCGCTCCACCAGCGCGATGCGCGAATTGTACCAGTTCATGAAAAAGCTGATGCCGAGGCTGATGGTGAGGAACACCGCCATGATCAAAGCAATCGCCTCGATCGCCTGGCCGGTCTGGTTCAGCGTGGTGTTGGCGATCGAGACCACGTCCTGATAACCGATCGCCACCGCGAGCGAAGAGTTCTTGGTCAGGTTGAGGTACTGGCTGGTCATCGGCGGCACGATCACCCGCAACGCCTGCGGCAGGATGATCTGCCGCAGCATGAAGCTGCGGCGGAGGCCAAGCGCATTGGCGGCATCCCACTGGCCGCGCGGCACCGACTGGATGCCGCTGCGCACGATCTCGGCGATGAAAGCCGAGGTATAGGTGACGAGCGCGATCACGAGCGCAAAATATTCCGGCGCGAGCGTCAGTCCACCGACGAAGTTGAAGCCGCGCAACTCGGGCCATTCGATGATCCAGGATACGCCGAGCAGTGCGGACACGAGCGCCGGCAGCACGACAATGAGGCCAAGCGCGAAAGGCCAGGCCGGCCGTGGCTTGCCATCGCGCATCTGCAGTGAGATCAGCCGTCGCTGGATGACATAGAACACGACAAGCCCGAGCACTGCTGTGCCGAGCACCCAAAGCTGCGACCTCCCGGTTGGAATCGCCGGCAGGATCAAGCCCCGATTGGAGAGGAACACGCCATCGATCGGCCGAAACGCCGCGCGTGCGGCCGGCAGTGCCTGCATCAGCACATACCAGAACAAAAGCTGGAGCAGCAGCGGGATATCGCGGAGCGTTTCCACATAGACAGCGGCAAGCCGCGACACCAACCAGTTCGCGGACAAGCGCGAGATACCGATCAGCGTACCCAAAATGGTTGCGAGCACGATGCCAATTACGGCAACACGCAAGGTGTTGGCGATGCCGACGACGAAGGCCCAGAGATATGAGTCTCTTGGATTGTAGGCGAGCAGGCTGTCGGCGATGGGCATGCCAGCCTCACGGCCGAGGAACGCAAATCCGGTCGTGATGCGGCGCGCGGAGAGATTGGTGACCGTGTTGGACCAGAGGAAGACGATGACCGCGACCGCGATCCCGACCACTAGGACCTGCCAGAACAGGCCTTTCAGCTCGCGTCGCCCGAAAGCGCCGAACAAGCGGCGGCGCGGCGGCGGTCTCGGAGCGTCTGACGTCACAGCACAAAAATCCTTCTCAAGACGGGCGATTTCCGGCGGCGCACGTCAACTGTTGCACCAAACTCTACTTCGTGCAACAAATGTTTCATGGCCGAGCCCGCGAAATCCTCGCCGTTGAGCGAACTGCGCATTGCATTGCCGTCGCTCCCGATGCGGTTGCAGGAGGTCGGGCGTTTCGTCGCCGCCAATGATTACGACGCCACCACGCGTTCGATGCGCGATCTCGCAGCGGTTGCCGGCGCCGATCCGGCCGCGTTCACGCGGCTTGCGAAAGCGATCGGCTATTCGGGCTGGGACGAATTGCGCGCGGCGCTGACCGAGGCGCGGCGGCCCTCGCAGATCGCGCCCTTCTCCGGCCGCGCCAAGAGCCGCCGTCACGGCCCGAACGCCGATGTCGCGCTCGTCACCGACAAGCTCGAGGCCGAGGCCGCTGGCCTTCCGCGCATTCGGGCCCAGCCGATCGCGGAAGCGGCCCGCGCACTTCACGACGCCAAGCGGATCTGGATCACAGGCTACCGGAGCTGCCGCAGCGTCGCGGAGCTGCTGAACTACGAGCTCCGGCTGTTTCGTCCCGAACAGGTGCAACTCGTCGGTGCGTCGGGCCCCGACGATCTCGACCTCGGCGCGTTCCGGCCCGGCGAAGCCGCCATCGTCATCGGCTTCATGCCCTACACACATGCGAGCGTCCGGGTCGCGCAGGCCGCCTATCGTGCCGGCGCGACCCTGATCGCGATCGCGGATAGCCCATCGGCGCCGATGGCCGAAGGCGCCGACCACGTGCTGCTGTTCGAGGCGGCCTCCTCTCCCGGCTTTTTCCCGAGCCTCACCGGTGCCATTGCGATCGCGCAATCGCTCGCTGCCGTGACATTTTCGCTCGGCGGCATGGCCGCAAAGAAGCGGCTGGAAAATACCGAGGCGCGACTGGCCGCGGCCTCCACTTACGTTCCAGAGAAAGGTTGACCCATGGCCGCTCGCACCAGCCGCGTGCTGCACCGTTCGTTGCGCGAAACGCCGCCCAAGGCGATCGGCGGCGAAGGCGTCTATCTCCTGGCCGAGGACGGACGCCGCGTGATCGACGCATCCGGCGGTGCGGCGGTGTCCTGCCTGGGCCATCAGCATCCGCGCGTGATCGCAGCGATAGCGAAGCAGGCCTCGACGCTGGCCTATGCGCACACCGCTTTCTTCTCCTCCGAGCCGGCCGAGGCGCTGGCCGAACTGCTGGTCGGCCACGAGCCCGGCGGGCTCGCCTATGCTTATTTCGTCAGTGGCGGATCGGAGGCGATCGAAGCCAGCATCAAGCTCGCGCGGCAATATTTCATCGAGCGTGGCGAGCCGCAGCGGCAGCATTTCATCGCGCGGCGCCAGAGCTATCACGGCAACACCCTGGGCGCGCTGGCCGCCGGCGGCAATGCGTGGCGGCGTGCGCCCTATGCGCCGCTGCTCTCCGACGCTTTCAGCCATGTGACCCCGGCCTTCGCCTATCACGAGAAACACGATGGTGAATCAGATGCGCAGTTTGTGGCGCGCCTCGCCGCCGAACTTGAAGCCGAGTTTCAGCGGCTCGGCCCTGAGACCGTCGCGGCGTTCCTCGCCGAGCCCGTCGTCGGCGCGACCGCCGGTGCGGTGACGGCGCCGGACGGATACTTCAAAGCGGTCCGCGAGATCTGCAATCGACATGGCGCGCTGCTCATCCTTGATGAGGTCATGTCCGGCATGGGCCGCACCGGCACCACGCATGCATGGGAACAGGAAGGCGTCGCGCCCGACATCCAGGCGATCGCGAAGGGCCTCGGCGGCGGCTACCAGCCGATCGGCGCGATGCTTGCCAGCGGAAAGATCATCGACACGATCCGTGCGGGCTCCGGTGCGTTTCAGCACGGCCATACTTATCTCGCGCATCCCCTCGCCTGCGCCGCCGCACTCGAGGTGCAAAACGTGATCCGCGAGGACGGCCTGCTCGAACGCGTCAAGGAGCGCGGCAAGCAGCTCGAGCAGCGGCTGACCGAGCGCTTCGGCAACCACCGCCATGTCGGCGACATCAGGGGTCGCGGGCTGTTCTGGGCGATCGAGCTCGTCGCCGATCGCGCCGGCCGCAGCTCGTTCGATCCGGCATTGAAGCTGAACCAGAAGATCAAGGCGGAGGCCTTTGCCAACATGCTCGGCTGCTATCCCGGCGGCGGCACCGTGGACGGGGTCCGCGGCGACCACGTGCTGCTGGCACCGCCCTATATAACTTCGGCTGACGAGATCGACCTGATCGTCGACAAGCTCGGCACCGCCGTCGACCACGTGTTGCGTAGTGTCAATCATTGAGGGGAGAGTAACATGATGAGGAAAGTGGTTATCGCAGCGAGCGTGCTCGCGGCATCGACGGTGGTCGCATCGGCCGCGACGCTCGACACGGTGAAGAGTCGCGGCACGCTGATATGCGGTGTCAGCGCCGGCTTTGCCGGCTTCTCCGCGCCGGACTCGCAAGGCAATTACAAGGGTCTCGACGTCGATTATTGCCGCGCGCTCGCCGCCGGCGTGCTCGGCGACGCCAGCAAGGTGCGTTACGTCTCGCTGACCGCGCAGAACCGCTTCACCGCGCTCCAGTCCGGCGAGATCGACGTGCTCTACCGCAATTCCACGCAGACCTATCTGCGCGGCGTGACGCTGGGCCTGCGGCAGGGCCCAATCAACTTCTACGACGGCCAGGGCTTTGTCGTGAAGAAGGACCTCGGCGTGAAGGAGATCAAGGATCTCAAGGGCGCCACCGTCTGCGTCGCCCAGGGCACCACGCATGAGGTCACGCTCGGCGATTACGGCCGCGCCAACGGCATCGACTGGAAACCGCTGGTGTTCGACCGCGTCGACACGATGTACCAGACCTTCTTCGGCGGCCGTTGCGATGCCATGACCCAGGACGCTTCCGCGCTCGCAGGTGCCGTGACGACCGCGGCGCCGAATCCGGCCGACTACGTCGTGCTACCGCAGACCATCAGCAAGGAGCCGCTCGGCCCCTTCACCCGCAACGGCGATGAGGTCTGGAGCGACATCATCACCTGGCTGCATTACGGGCTGATCGAGGCCGAAGAGCTTGGCGTCACGCAAGCCAATGTCGACGAGATGGCGAAGTCGCAGACACCGGCGATCCAGCGCCTTCTGGGCGCCTCCGGCGATCTCGGCTCGCGGCTCGGGCTCGACAATAAATGGCTGGTCACGGCAATCAAGGCCACCGGCAATTACGGCGAGATCTACGAGCGCAATGTCGGCAAGGCGAGCCCGCTCAAGCTCGAGCGCGGCCTCAACGGCCTCTGGAGCAAGGGCGGCTTGATGTACGCGGTGCCGTTCAAGTAAAGGCCTCGCGTGTCCCGGACGCGCCGCAGCGTGCAACGCTGCTGCGCTGAGCCGGGACCTCGCCGCGACAATGGGCCCCGGCTCTGCAGCGCCATGCGCTGCGTCCGGGGCACGAAACCTTCCATCGGGTAACGTTCAATGACGACGTCTCCTCGCATCGCCCTGATCCACGCCCTCAAGCATTCTATCGCCCCGATCGAGGCGGCATTCGCGAAGGCGTGGCCAGAGGCGAGGCTGATGAACCTGCTCGACGACAGCCTGTCGGCTGATCTCGCGCGTGACGGCAAGCTCAACAATGCCATGACCGAGCGCTTCCTTGCGCTCGGCGACTACGCCGCGGCGACCAGCGCGGATGCGATCCTGTTCACCTGCTCGGCCTTCGGTCCCTGCATCGAGGCGGTTGCGCGCGCGCATGCGCCGATGCCGGTGCTCAAGCCGAACGAAGCCATGATCGAACGGGCGGTGACGATGGGCCAGCGGATCGGCCTGCTCTCGACCTTCCCGCCCACGCTGGCCTCGATGCCGCCGGAATTTCCGGCCTCCGTCAAGATCGTGCCGAAACTTGCCGAAGGCGCGCTGGACGCGCTCGACCGCGGCGACCGCGCGACACATGACCGGCTGATCGTGGAAGCCTCACGTGACTTACGCGATTGCGACGTCGTCGCGCTCGCGCAGTTCAGTATCGCGGCGACGGCGCCTCTCGTGGCGGAGGCTACCGGCCGCCCTGTCGTGACCACGCCTGACAGCGCCGTCGAGAAGCTGATGAAGCTGTTGGTGGTGAAGGCTTAAGTGCCAGCCTTTTTCCGGCGCCGCGCGGCCTTGATCGCCGCCGCAAGCGCTGCCTTCGTTTCGCTGACAAAATCCTCCACCAGCTCCTCGCGCGTGGCATGCGCCGCCTCACCGGTGAACAGGCCCTGCTCTGCCAGCATCACCACGCCGTGCAGCGCCGCCCAGATCTTGAGCGCGTGCCGCTCTCGCAAATAGCCGACCGCGGGCGCTTCAAGAGCTTCCACCACGAGCGCAAATGTCTCGTGCGTGGCCTCGCGCAACTCGCTGCCCTTGGGCGCGCAGGACACAGTGCGCGAAGCGAACATCAACCGGTAGATGCCACTGCGGTGCAGACCGAAATCGAGCGTCGCCTGCGCCAGCCGCGATAATTTCGATTGCTTCGACGGCTTTGCCATCGCGACCCGCAAAATCGCGCTGAGCTGCCGGAACGCCTGCGCCGTCACCGCCTCAAGCAGCGCCTCGCGATCGGCAAAATGCCGGTAGGGCGCCGGCTGGGAGACGCCGAGCTGTTTTGCAAGCGCCTTGATGCTGATCGCCTCCGTTCCGCCCTGCTCCGCCTCGCGCAGCGCAGCCTTGATCAGGGCGTCCCGGAGATCGCCATGGTGGTAGGTGTTCTCGGGTTTTCGGGCAAGTTGTGAACGCATGTTGCGCAGAGCCTATAAGTTTGTGCTTGACAGGGGAAGCCTGCCACGAATGTAATAGGCTATAACTTAGAAGAAGCGGCAATGCCGCGACAAAATTGACAAGAGGAACGCGCACCCTTCGGGTTCACGCGCGCACGACCGAGGAAAGCCGCCATGACAGAGCGACTGAGGATTCACGTCGATCCCGACAAATGCCAGGGGCACGCGCGCTGCAAGGCGCTGGCGCCGGAGCTGTTCGAGCTCGACGAATACGGCAACGCCCACGAGGCCGGCGACGGCACGGTCCCCCCCGGCCTCGAAGACAAGGCCTGGCTTGCCAAATCCAATTGTCCGGAAATCGCAATCGACGTGATCGAGGAGTAGCGCACCGCCTGCCGCCCCGCGTGCCTTTCTTGAACACGAGCCCCTAGGGATTCACTGATATGTCCGACGTCAGCCAACCCGCCGCCCATCCGCCCGTGACCGATTGGGTCCATGATTTCGACCACACCGATCCGCAATGGACGGAAGATCCCTTCCCGATCTGGGACGAGCTGCGCGCCGCAGGCCCGGTCGTGCACACCGAACGTTTTCTCGGCTGTTACATGCCGACGACCTATGAGGCCGTACGCGAGATCGCCAACGACAGCGAGCATTTCTCCTCGCGCCGGATCATCGTCCGCGACGTGCGGCCGGAAATCACCAGCAGGAACTCCGCCCCGCCGATCACCTCCGATCCGCCGGTGCACAAGCCCGCCAAGCAATTGCTTCTGCCGCCGTTCACGCCGGACGCGATGAAGAAGCTGGAGCCGCGGATGCGCGCGATCTGCAACGAGTTGATCGACGGATTCATCGCCGAACGTCGGCTAGACGCGGCGGAGCGCTACACCAAGCACATTCCGGTGCGGGCAATCGCGCACATGCTCGGCATTCCTGAGTCCGACAGCGATCTCTTCATCAAATGGATCCACATGATCCTGGAGCTCGGCATCAAGGACGAGACCATGCTGCTTGAGGCCGTGCACGAGATGAGCGCTTACTTCGGCGCCCACATCGAGGCCCGCAAGAACAAGCCGACCGACGATCTGATCTCCTACCTGATGAACGCCAGGGACAAGGAAGGCAATCCGCTCGAGGATTCGCACGTGCTGGGCTCGCTGCGACTGCTCCTGATCGCCGGCATCGACACCACCTGGAGCGCGATCGGCTCCTCGCTCTGGCACCTCGCCCGGACGCCCGCCGATCGCGAGCGACTGATTGCCGAGCCCGGGCTGATCCCGAACGCGGTGGAGGAGCTGCTGCGCGCCTATTCGCCGGTGACGATGGCGCGCGAAGTGGTCAAGGAGACCACGATCTCGGGCTGCCCGGTCAAGCCAGGCAACATGGTGCTGCTGTCCTTCCCGGCCGCGAACCGCGACCCAAAGATTTTTCCGGATGCTGACAAGGTCGTGATTGACCGCCGCGAGAACCGCCATGCCGCCTTCGGCCTCGGCATCCACCGCTGCGTCGGCTCGAACCTTGCGCGCATGGAGATGCAGGTTGCGCTGGAGGAATGGCTGAAGCGAATTCCGGACTTCGCCCTCGATCCGGCAGGCACGGTGACCTGGTCACAGGGAACCGTCAGAGGCCCCCGCCAGTTGCCATTTTTGCTTGGAAAAGGCGATGTAGACCTTTCCAAACAGCGATACGGAGAGGCCGGACGTGACCGAGCAAGCAATCAAACCGGCCTCCGACCACATTGACATCTCCGACGCCAAGCGCCGGATCAAGGCGATCTTCATCGGTTCGATCGGCAATCTCGTCGAGTGGTACGACTTCTACGCCTATACCGCGTTCGCGCTCTATTTCGCTCCCGCCTTCTTTCCCGGCAGCGATCCCGTCGTGCAGCAATTGAATGTCGCCGTGGTATTCGCGGCGACGTTCCTGATGCGCCCGCTGGGCGGCTGGTTGTTCGGCTATATCGCCGATCATTACGGGCGACGCATCTCGCTGACGCTGTCGGTCGTCTTCATGTGCTTCGGCTCGCTGATCATCGCGTTGACGCCGACCTATGCCTCGATCGGCTTTGCCGCACCGGTGATCCTGGCGCTGGCCCGCATCATCGAGGGCCTGAGCCTCGGCGGCGAGTACGGTGCCAGCGCGACCTATCTCAGCGAGGTCGCTGATCCCAAACATCGCGGGTTCTATTCGAGCTTTCAGTACGTCACACTGATCGGCGGCCAGCTCACGGCGATCATCGTGCTGCTGCTCCTGCAAAAAATCTTCCTCACGCCGGAGGAGCTGAGGACCTGGGGCTGGCGCATCCCGTTCGCGATCGGCGCCATGCTGGCGATCTTCGCCGCCGTGATGCGGCGCGGCCTGCATGAGACCGAAGCGTTCGAGGAAGCCAGGAAGGTTGTGAAGCCGACCGGCTCACTTACCAACCTGCTGCGCTATCCCCGCGAACTGCTGCTGGTGGTCGGCCTGACCGCAGGCGGCACCGCGGCGTTCTACACCTTCACCACCTACATGCAGACGTTCGTGAAGCTTTCGGTCGGGCTGACCGAGGACCAGACCACCTTCGTGATCTTCGGCACGCTGATTTTCGCGACCATCCTGCAGCCGATCTATGGCGCGATCTCCGACAAGATCGGCCGCAAGCCGTTGCTGATCTTCTTCGGTGTCGCCGGCACGCTCGCGACCGTGCCGCTGCTGATGACGCTGAAGGAGACCAAGTCGCCGTTCATCGCGTTCATCCTGATCTCCGCGGCCTGGCTGTTCGTCGCCGGTTACACCTCGATCAACGCGGTGGTAAAGGCCGAGTTGTTCCCGACCAATGTCCGCGCCCTCGGCGTCGGCCTGCCCTATGCGATCACGGTCTCGATCTTCGGCGGCACGGCGCCGGCGGTCGCACTCTATTTCAAGAGCATCGGGCATGAGGAGTGGTTCTACTACTATCTCGCCAGCGTCATCTGCCTGTCGCTGATCATCTATTCCACCATGCGCGACACCAAGCACGCCTCCGCGATGCATCGCCACGAGTAGCTCATGGCCGAGGACAACGAGCCGCCCGACAGCAAGCTGACGCGCACCAAGGAAAAATGGGCGCGCGAAGGCCGCTTTTTGACCGGCAAGATCACGCGCCCCGAAGAGCAGCGCCTGCCGCCCGGCCAGCATCTGACAAAGGACTGGCCGGTGCTCGATCTCGGGGTCGTGCCGCCGGTTTCGCGCGAGCGTTGGCGGCTCGACGTCTACGGCGCAATCGAGAACCCGGTGTTCTGGACCTTCGCCGATTTCGTCGCCCAGAAGCAGGCGCAGTTCACTTCCGACATCCACTGCGTGACGACATGGTCGCGCTACGACAATGAATGGGAAGGGCTCGCGACCCGCGAGCTGCTCGCTGCCTGCCAGCCGCGCGACGACGCGCGCTTCGTGGTGCTGCATTCTTCTGACGGCTACACCACCAATCTTGCGCTGGACGACTTCGCCGCCGAGGATGCGCTCCTCGCTCATAGCTGGTCCGGCCAGCCATTGTCGGACGAGCATGGCGGCCCGGTGCGGCTGGTCGTGCCGCATCTGTATTTCTGGAAGAGCGCCAAATGGCTCCAGGCCATCGAATTCCTGACCGAGGATGCGCCGGGCTTTTGGGAAGTCCGCGGCTATCATAACCGCGGCGATCCCTGGGCCGAACAGCGCTATTCAGGCGATTAGGTTCAAGCAAGAACGAGGAAAGCCCATGCCGACAGAGCGCTTTCAATTCACCGGCGAAGGCGGCCATCAACTTTCGGCCGCGCTGGAGCTACCCGACGGCGAGCCCGCGGCCTTCGCACTGTTCGCGCATTGCTTCACCTGCGGCAAGGACACGCTAGCCGCCAAGCGTATCTCGGTCGCGCTCGCCGCCAAAGGCATCGCCGTGCTGCGCTTCGACTTCACCGGGCTCGGCTCCAGTGAGGGGGATTTCGCCAATTCGACGTTCTCCTCCAACGTCGCCGATCTCGTGCGCGCGGCCGATCATCTGCGTAGCGTCCGCAAGGCACCATCCATCCTGATCGGTCACAGCCTCGGCGGCGCCGCGATCCTCGCGGCAGCCGGACACATCCCGGAAGCCAAGGCGGTTGCGACCATCGCGGCACCATCCGATCCCGCCCACGTCACCGGTCTGTTCAAAGAGCATATCGACACCATCCGTGCGCAGGGTGAGGTCGAAGTCTCGCTGGCGGGACGCCCGTTCCGGATCAAGCGCGAATTCCTCGACGACATCGCCGAGCACGAGCTGATGAAGGACGTCACCGGCCTGCACAAGGCCCTGCTGATCATGCATTCTCCGGTCGACGATACCGTCGGCATCGACAATGCGACGAGGCTCTTTGTCTCGGCTAGGCATCCCAAGAGCTTCGTCTCGCTCGACCATGCCGATCATCTCCTGACCAAGCCATCCGACGCCCTCTACGCGGCCGACCTGATCGCGGCTTGGGCGAGCCGGTACATCGACACAGCCAAACCCGCGAAGGCGATGGACCTCCCTGAGGCACCGCGCCAGGTCGTGGTGCAGGAGACCCGCAAGAGCAAATTCAACCAGACCATCTCCGTCGGTCCGCATCGCCTGATCGCGGACGAGCCGGTCGCCGCCGGCGGCGAGGATGCCGGTCCTGGTCCCTATGATTTCCTGCTTGCCGGTCTCGGCGCCTGCACCTCCATGACCATGCGCCTTTATGCCGACCGCAAGTCGCTGCCGCTCGATCGTGTCACCGTCACGTTGAAACATTCCAAGATCTACGCAAAAGACTGTGCGGAGTGCGAGACACGCGATGGCATGCTCGACCAGATCGAGCGCGACATCGCGATGGACGGCACACTCGATCCCGAGCAGCGCAAGAAGTTGATGGAAATCGCCGACAAGTGCCCGGTGCACCGGACCCTGACCTCGGAAATCCGCATCGTGACGAAGGCTGTGGACTAGCGCGCTAGAAGCACGACGCCATCGTCCGCAACGCCGCGGTGATCTCGCTTTCGCGCCAGGCCGCGAAGCCCAGCAGCAGGCCGTGATCGCAGGGACGGCCGAGCGCAAGGCTGGACAAAGCCCGCGTTTCAACCCCTGCCGCGACGAGCCGCTTTACCGCCGCCTGATCGGCCCGACCGCGCTTGAGGCGCGCGACGAGCTGGATGCCGCCCGGGGGCACTTCGACCGAGAGAACCTCGCCGAGATGACGCTCCAGTCCCTCGACGAGGTGATCGCGGCGGACGTGATAGAGCCGGCGCATCCGGCGCAGATGCGCCAGGAAATGCCCGTCGGCAACGAATTCGGCCAGCGCTTCCTGGATGTGGCTCGCGGCGATCAGCCCGATGTGCCGCTGTGCGATTTCCAGGGTGTTGACCAATGCCGGGGGAACGACGAGATAGCCGAGCCGGATATCCGAGGTCATCGCCTTCGAGAACGTGCCGACATAGAACACGCGGCCATGGGCATCGAGCCCCTGCAAGGCCGGCACCGGCCGGCTGTCATAGTGGAATTCGCCGTCGTAATCGTCCTCCACAATCCAGGTCTTGCCGGGCCTGCTCAGGCCAAGAAATTCGGTGCGGCGCGAGAGCGACATCAGGCGGCCGGTCGGGTGCTGGTGCGACGGCGTCATGAAGATCAATTTCGGCGCCGCCAGTCCCGGAATCCGCTGCATGCCCTGTTCGTCCAACCTCATCCCGATGACGCGCGCGCCGGATGCGCGGAAGGCCGACGTGGCGCCGGGATAGCCGGGGTCCTCCACCCAGACGTCGTCGCCGGGCGTGATGACGGCAGCCGCAATCAAGGTGAGCGCAGCCTGCGCGCTCGGCAGAATCAGGATTTGATCCGCCTTGGCGCGAACGCCCCTGCTGGTCGCGAGATAATGCGCCAGCGCCTCGCGCAGGCGCGTCCGGTTGACCGGCCCGAGCTCGCGCTTGGCCGCGCGCACGGCGCTGCGGCGCAGGCAGCGCGCCCAGACCTCGTTCGGAAACTCCCTGAAATCGCCGTGTCCGGGACGCAAGGGTCTTAGTTGCGCCTGATACGACATCGGCCAGTCGGTCTGCGTGAGGCTCGAAGCCCAAGGTGAAAGCCGCGGCTTGCCGGCGCGCACGCGAGATGCAACGGCGTCCGTTTTCTCGATGCGCTCGCCGTCGACCGTGACCATCGGACGGCGCCCATGCGAGGCCTCGAGATATCCCTCGGCGGCAAGCTGCTCGAAGGCATAGGTGACGGTGTTGCGGGAGACGCCGAGATCGTTCGCAAGCCGGCGGCTCGACGGCAGCGTGCGGCCTTTGCCGAGACGGCCGGTCGCGATCAAGCTTCGGAGCTGGCTCGTCAGTTGAGCCACCAGCCCCTCCCCGTCAGCCCGCTTCAGATCGAGCAGGGCGGAGATCATGCCTTCCGAAACTGGCACCTTATTCCTCTACAATCTGGTACTTTTTCAGGCTCCAATTGATGCTATCCGCTGAACCGGACTGCTTCAAGGACCTCCACAATGAACTCCCTGTCACCCCGCGCGGCCGTTGGCCTGTTCCTCATCGTCGTGCTGGCCTGGGGCATAAACTGGTCGGTGACCAAGCAACTGGTGCAGTTCGTCCCGCCGCTGTGGAGCGCGGCGATCCGGAGCTGGATCGCTCTGATCGGTCTCGCCGCGATCCTCGGGCTGAGCAACAACCTGGTGATCCCGGACCGGCGTGACATTCCGGTCGTGCTCAGCGTTGCACTGCTGCACATGACGTTGTTTTCGGTTCTGGTTGCGTCGGGTCTGCGCTTCCTGCCCGCAAGCAAGGGCGTCGTGCTCGGCTACACCACGCCGCTCTGGGTCGCGCTCGCTGCACCCCTGCTCGGAAAGGACACTCTGACGGCGCCAAAGCTCGCCGGCGCGCTGCTCGGGCTGATCGGCCTTGTCGTCATCCTGAACCCGGCCTCGATCGACTGGACCAATGCCAACGTCGTGCTCGGCGCCGGCATGGTGATCCTGGCCGCGATCTCCTGGGCCGCGAACATCATCTATATCCGCGCGCATCGCTGGATTGCGTCCCCGCTCCAGCTCCTGATCTGGCAGGTGCTCGTGGCGACAATTGTGCTGTCAGTGAGCGCGACAATCGCGGATGGCCTGCCGCATGTGGAGTGGTCGTGGAGGCTCGTGTTGCTGTTCCTGTATTCGGGGCTGATCGGAACGGTGCTGGCCTATTGGGCGATGTCGATGGTGAACAAGAGCATCTCGGCTTTGACGACTTCGCTCGGTACCACCGCAACGCCGCTCGTCGGCATCGCCAGCGCCGCGATCCTGCTGGGTGAGCCGATCGACATGAGTCTTGTGATCGCGGCCGCGCTGATCGTCACCGGCATCGCTCTCGCGACGCTTGGCGATCGCCTGCTGCGCGGTCAGGCCACCGCGAGAGGCTGAACGCGCAGGACTCCGCGCAGGCCCGCCGTGGTGCCGAGCAGGATGCCGGCGACGGCGACGAACGAGCCCAGCGCGAGCGTCGACACGCCAGTGAGCCCTTGCCCGATCGAACAGCCGAAGGCCATCACGCCGCCGATGCCCATTAGGGCGGCGCCGCCCGCCGATCGCAGCATGTGGCGTGGCGAGGAATAGCCTTCGAGATGGAATCGGCCTGTGACAAGCGCGGTGACGAGACTGCCAGCGAGGACGCCGGCAATTGTCGCAATGCCGAAATTGAGCGTCAGGCCGGTCGAGAGCATGGCGTATTGCAGCGCATCCGCGATCGGCGCGATGAAGGTGAGCGAGGTCACCGGCACCGGGTTGAAGTCATCCGCGCCGAGATAGCCGGTGACGAACCAGCCGCCGGCGACGAGGAGACCGACGATGGCACCGGCTGCGATCTGTCCGTGCGAACGCCGGAAAGGTGGGTGTGCGAAAGCAAACAGGATAAGCACAACGACGATGACAGCAGCAGCAATCGCGCGCGAAACCGCTTCTGCCGGACCGAACGTCGCCAACAGTGACGGCAGCGAATTCAGGTGGACCGTGGTTTGCGAGGCCTGCACCAGCGCGATGCGCGCCGGCGCGATCAGACCCTTGAGCGTCATCTGCGCGGCAATGGCCAGCACGACCACCACGACGAAGGAGCGGAGATTGCCGCGGCCGAGCAGCACCAGCGCCCGCGAGCCGCAACCGTTCGACAGCACCATGCCGTAGCCGAACAGCAGACCGCCGAGCAACAGCACCGGCACCGAAAAGGATTGTTGCAGATAGATCGATTTGCCGAGATCGACCATGCCGTTGCCGGCGAAGAATTGGCTCGCGGCGGTCGCAACCGCGATCGCCAGCGCATAGGTCCGCACCAGCCGCCCGTCCCCTTCCGCCAGCCAGCCGCGCATGCTGCTCATCAGGCAGAAGCCGCTGAGCAGTCCAACGGCGCCGTAAACGAGGCCAATGACGAGGCCGGCGAAGATGACAAGTTGGGTGGATGACTCCATGATCAAGGCTTCAGGATCACGCGATCACGCGACGAGCCGGCAACGGCGACATAGGCCTCCTTTGCGCGTTCGAGCGGATAGACGGCGTTTGCCTTGATCGGGAACGGCTTCAGGTGCCCGCTCGCAAAGCCCGGGCCGAGGTCACGCAGCACAGCGCCTGTCGCGGCCGACGGCAGGCCGAGCGTGTCGATGCCGACATAGGTGTGCTGCCCGCGGTAGAATTCGAGGATGTTGAACTGCACGATGCGGTCGATCGCTGCGATCAGGATCTGGCGGCCGCGAAGCGCGAGCGACTTGTGCGCCGCCTGGAAATAGGGATCGCCGACCGTGTTGAAGACGATGTCGGCGCCTTTACCATCGGTCAACTCGCGCACGCGCGTGGCGACATCGGTGGCGGAAGCGTCGATCACCTCGATCGCCGCGTTGGTATGGCCTTCATAAGCTTCCGCCTTGCGCACCACGCCGATGACGCGCGCGCCCTGCCAGGTCGCGATTTGCACCGCCGCTTGACCGACCTTGCCGTTGACGCCGAACACCAGCACCGTTTCGGCGGGCTTTGGAATGCCGGCGCGGCGGAAGCCCTCCATGGCCGTGACGAAGGGCACGCCGATGCCGGCCGTCTCCTCCCAGGACAAGGTCTTCGGCTTGGCTACCACCGCGTCAGATTCAACGACGAGATGGCTGGCGTGGGTGCCGTCGCGGCGGATGCCGAGATCGCCGGAGGAGCCGAACACCTCGCGGCCGATCGTACCGGACGGCCCGTCGATCACCACGCCGGCGTAGTCGCGGCCGGGCGTGCGCGGGAACACAGCATAAGGCATCAGCCCGGTCGCGGCCTTGACGTCGGACGGATTGACGGCGGCGGCCTTGACCTCAATCAGGAGATCATTCGGACCGCGCGTGAGCGTATGACGTTCGACGCCAGGGGCAAGCGTGGCGGCGTTCTCGGCCTTGGCATTGAGGCGCACGCAGCGCGCTTCGACGGCTTTGGCATCGGCTATGGACATCGAAAGACCCACGGGACTTCTCGCGGGCCTTGTCGCCTTTGGGGGCGGTCAAGTCAATCCTTCGGCCTCTTGTCGTAGAGGCGCTTGGCCTTGCCGAGCGAGCGCTCCAGCGTGGCCGGCGCAACCACGCTCACCCTGGAGCTGATGCCGATCGTGTTCTTGATGTGGGTCGAGATCCGGCTCGCATGGTCGAGAAGACCCCGGCCGTCCCAACTCTCCGGCCGCGCCTCGGCAATGATGGTCAACTCGTCCATGCGGCCTTCGCGGGTCAGCTCCAGAATGAAATGCCCGCCGCACCACTCGGTGGCGAGCAGAACCTCCTCGATCTGGGTCGGGAACAGATTGACGCCCCGCAGGATGATCATGTCGTCGGAACGGCCCGTGACCTTCTCCATCCGCCGCATGCCCGGCCGAGCCGTGCCCGGCAGCAGCCGCGTCAGATCGCGGGTTCGATAGCGGATCACCGGAAATGCTTCCTTGGTGAGCGAGGTGAAGACCAGTTCGCCCTTCTCCCCGTCGGGCAGCACCGCACCTGTTTCCGGATCGATCACTTCAGGATAGAAATGATCCTCCCAGATGTGCAGGCCGTCCTTGGTCTCGATGCATTCCTGCGCAACGCCGGGGCCGATCACTTCGGAGAGACCGTAGATGTCGGTGGCGTCCATGTCGAAGGCGTCCTCGATCTCGCCGCGCATCGCGTTGGTCCAGGGCTCGGCGCCAAAGATGCCGACCTTGAGCGAGCATTGACGCGGATCGAGCTTCTGACGCTTGAACTCGTCGAGGATCGCCAGCATGTAGCTCGGCGTCACCGTGATGATGTCGGGCCGGAAGTCATTAATCAGCTGCACCTGCCGCTCGGTCATGCCACCGGAGATCGGCACCACGGTGCAGCCGAGCTTCTCCGCGCCATAGTGCACGCCTAGCCCGCCGGTGAAGAGACCGTAGCCATAGGCATTGTGGATGATCATGCCGGTGCGGCCGCCGGCAGCGCGGATCGAGCGCGCCATTACTTCCGACCAGGTGTCGATGTCGGCCTGCGTATAGCCAACGACGATCGGCTTTCCTGTCGTGCCGGAGGAGGCATGCACACGCACCAGTTTTTCACGGGGCACGGCAAACATGTTGAAGGGATAGTTGTCGCGCAGGTCCGTCTTCACCGTGAATGGAAATTTCGCGAGATCCGAGAGCTCGCGAAACTCCGACGGGTGCACGCCGGCCGTGTCGAAGGCCTTGCGATAATGCGCGACGTTGTCGTAGGCGTGCTTCAGCGACCAGGCCAGCCGCTGCGTCTGGAGCGCCATGATCTCGTCACGCGACGCGCGCTCATGCGCGTCCATTTCGGCGCGATAGGTGTTGCCACCTTCCTTGAGCCTCGTCAGAGCCATCCTCGTTTCCCCATATCATTGGTTTGTTCTTTTTCGTTATTGATCTTGCGCCGGCAGCCACGTACCGGGAATGACCCGCGAATGCCCGCGGAATTCCGCGATGACGGTATCGCCGGCGGTGATGCGCACGTCGTAAATGCCGGAGCGGCCGCCGCGGCTGACTTCGCACGCTTTTGCGACGAGGCGGTCGCCGAGCTTGCCGGGCTTGATGAAGGTGATCTGGCCCTGCGCGGCCACCACGCGTTCATTGTGCGAATTGCAGGCAAAGGCGAACGCGGAATCGGCGAGCGTGAAGATGAAGCCGCCATGGGCGATGCGCTGACCGTTGACCATGTCCGGCCGCACATTCATCGCCAGCGTCGCAAAACCCGGGCCGATCTCGACGATTTCCATGCCGAGGCCCTTTGAGGCATCGTCCTCCGCCCACATCGCATCGGCGCAGGCGCGGGCAACATCCTCAGGCGACAGGGCGGCTTTGACGTTCACGCGCATCTCCCGGCCAATTGCTTACCCGCAATGCTCTGCTGCTTGGCCATAACTGTCAAACGTGGTCGTAGTCGACCACCACCCGCTCTGACGATGGCTTGGCCTGGCAGGTCAGGACGAAGCCGGCCTTTAGCTCCCAGGGTTCTAGCGAATAGTTGACGTCCATCGGCGCCTGGCCCTCGACCAATTTTGCACGGCAGGTCGAGCACATGCCGCCCCTACAGGCGAAGGGCAGATCGATGCCGGCGCGCAGTGCGGCATCCAGGATCGCCTCGTCCTCGGCAACCGGCACGTCGCGACGCTTGCCGTCGATGATCAGCGAAGCCATCGCCTTCGGCGGCGCGTCGGGCGCAACGATCTTCTTCGGCCGCGGCTTGCCGCCGAACTCGGAGACGAAGCGCTCGACGTGGATACGCTCTTCCGCGATGCCAAGGCCGCGGCAGGTCGCCTCGATCTCTTCGCTCATGCCAAGAGGTCCGCAGATGAAGATGTGATCGATGCTCGCGGCAGGAACCAGCGAGCGCAGCAGCAGTCTCACCTTATTACCGTCGAGCCGGCCATGCAGGACCGGAATGTCCTGTTCCTCGCCGGAGATAACGTGGAAGATCGAGAGGCGGTCGATGAAGCGATCCTTGAGCTCTTCAAGCGCCTCGAGGAACATGATGTTGTCGGTCGCGCGATTGCCGTAGAACAGGAAGAAATGGCTGTCCGGCTCACGCGCAAGCGTGCCCTTGACGATCGACAGGATCGGCGTGATGCCGGAGCCGGCGGCAAAACCGACATGGATGCCGCCGGCGCCGGCCGGCGGGACCACGCCGAAGCGTCCTGTGGGCGTCATCACGTCCAACTCGTCGCCGCACTTCAAATCGTCCGCCGCCCAGCTCGAGAATGCGCCGCCGTCGACCTTCTTCACGGCGATGCGGATCTCCCCATCGTCAGGACCCGAGCAGATCGAATAGGAGCGGCGCACCTCCTCGCCATCCAGCATGGTGCGGAGCGTGAGGTATTGGCCGGGTGTGAAAGCGTAGTCGGTCGCAAGCTCCGTTGGGATGGCAAATGTCAGCGATACTGCGTCGGACGCCTCGCGGCGAAGGTCGTTGACGGCCAGGCGATGGAAGCGCGGTGCGGCTGCTGACATGGTCAATGACACTTGAAATAATCGAAGGGTTCGCGGCAGGCCTTGCAGCGCCACAGCGCCTTGCAGGAGGTCGAGCCGAATTCGGACAGCAGCTCGGTATTCGTCGAGCCGCATTGCGGGCACGCAACGGCCTGCTCGCCGAACAGCGCGCGTCGTGAACTGGAGGCTTGCGGCGGCGCGATGCCGTAGGCGTGAAGCTTCCGGCGGCCCTCCTCGCTCATCCAGTCGGTGGTCCAGGCCGGCGACAGCACGGTGCGGACCTTTGGACCGCGGAAACCAGCGCGCTCCAGCGCGATCTCGATTTCCAGTGCGATCATGTTCATGGCCGGGCAACCCGAATAGGTCGGCGTGATCGCGACCTCGACGTGATCGCCGTCGAGAACGACATCGCGGAGCACACCGAGATCGGCGATCGTCAGCACCGGAATTTCGGGATCGACCACGCTGGCCACGGCGTCCCAGGCGCGTTTGCGCAGTTCGCTGTCGCGCTCCAGCACCGTCACCATGTCTGCCCCGGGAAAGTGCGCTGCATCGACTGCAGCTCGGACAGAAGATGGCCAAGATGCTCGCTGTGCCGCCCGGAACGGCCGCCTTGCTGCATCCAGTCGGTCCGCGGCAGCTCAAGCATGGCTTCACTGACGACACCCGACAGCGTCGTCAGCCAGCGACCGCGCAAGCTTCCCGGATCGATGGCGATATCGGCATGGATCAGGGCGCGTTCGCCTTCATCGACCGCAAACATCTCGCCGGTAAACGCCCAGAGATGATCGATCGCGCCCTGCGCGCGGGCCTGGCTTTCGTCCGTGCCGTCGCCGAGCCGGATGATCCACTCCGAGGCATGGCGAAGGTGATAGGCGCTCTCCTTTTCGGACTTGGCGGCAATCGCTGCAAGCGTCGTGTCGCGCGAGGTCATCATCGCCCGCCAGTAGAGATCGGCGAAGGCGGAATAGAAGAACTGCCGCACCAGGGTGTGGGCAAAACCGCCATTGGGCTGCTCGACCAGCAGCAGATTGCGGTATTGCCTGACATCGCGCAGGTAGGCGAGTTTGTCCTCGTCGTTGTCCTTGCCTTCGGCCTTGGCGGCGTAGGTATAGAGCTCGCGCGCCTGGCCGAGGAGATCGAGCGCGATATTGGAGAGCGCCATGTCCTCTTCCAGCATCGGCGCATGTCCGCACCATTCCGAGAGGCGATGCCCAAGGATCAGCGCATCGTCGGCGCGGCGCAAGGCATAGAGCACCAGCGGTGTCTCCGAGACCTGGATGTTCGCAACGGGCATCACATGTGTCCCACTTCGTCGGGCACCTCGTAGAACGTCGGGTGGCGGTAGATCTTCGATTCCGCAGGCTCGAACATCATGCCCTTCTCGGCGGGATCGCTCGCGGTGATCGCGGTCGACGGCACGACCCAAATCGAAAGACCCTCGCCGCGACGGGTGTAGATATCGCGCGCGGCCTGCAAGGCCATGGTCGTGTCGCTCGCGTGCAGCGAGCCGACATGCTTGTGTGCGAGCCCGTTGCGGCTGCGAATGAAGACTTCCCACAGCGGCGTGTTCGGCGTGGCCATCGCGATCTCCCTATTCCGCGGCTTGTGCAGTCTGACGGCGCGCGCGCTTTGCGGCGTAGGCGGCTGCCGCCTCGCGCACCCAGGCGCCCTCGTCATGCGCCTTGCGGCGTGCGGCGAGCCGATCGCGGTTGCAGGGGCCGTTGCCGGCGAGCACCTGCTTGAACTCGGTCCAGTCGATCTCGCTGTAGCGCCAGTGCCCGTCCGCATCCTGAATCATGCCGGGATCGGGAATGGCGAGGCCGAGATATTGCGCCTGCGGCACGGTGGCATCGACGAATTTCTGGCGCAGCTCGTCATTGGAGAAGCGCTTGATCTTCCATTTCGTCGAGGTGTCGCTGTGCTGGCTCGTGGCATCGGGCGGGCCGAACATCATCAGCACCGGCCACCACCAGCGGTTCAGCGCTTCCTGCGCCATCGCCTTCTGCTCGTCCGAGCCGCGGCACAGCGTCAGCACGATCTCATAACCCTGGCGCTGGTGGAACGACTCCTCCTTGCAGACGCGGATCATCGCGCGCGCGTAGGGGCCGTAGGAGCAACGACACAGCGGGATCTGATTCATGATCGCGGCGCCGTCGACCAGCCAGCCGATGATGCCGATGTCGGCCCAGGTCAGCGTCGGATAGTTGAAGATCGAGGAATATTTTGCCTTGCCCGCGAGCATGGCGTCGACCAGCTCTTCACGCGAAGTGCCGAGCGTCTCGGCGGCGGCATAGAGATAGAGCCCGTGGCCGCACTCGTCCTGCACCTTGGCAAGCAGCGCGGCCTTGCGGCGCAAGGACGGCGCGCGCGTGATCCAGTTGCCCTCGGGCAGCATGCCGACGATTTCGGAATGGGCGTGCTGGGAGATCTGGCGGGTGAGCGTCTTGCGATAGGCCACCGGCATCCAGTCGTTCGGCTCGATGCGCTCCTCGGCATCGATGCGCGCCTGGAACTGCGCAGCCTTGGCCGCGTCCTCAAGACCGCGATCATCGGTCTCGGTCGTGTTCAGCGCCTGGGTATACATGCGCATCCTCCCGTTTATTGGGAGGCAATATATAACAAGAATTATCTCATGCAAGGTATTTCTGTAACATAAAGATCAAGCCTCGAACCTCCTTTCCAGGAGTTTTCGCGCCGGCGGCAATGGCCCCTTTTCATTGGTTCCATGACCATCAAGCCATTGTTCTGATGCAGCAAGCAGCGCGCGATAGATCTCGCCGCACAGCGCGCGGGCAGCCTTGCCCGGCCAGTCTGCCGGAAGCAGACTTTCGGGCAGCAGCGGATCGCGCAGCACGACGCGGCGGTAATAGTGGATCAGGAGGATGCGCGCGGTAAACGCGTCGGCCTCGGACAGCTCCGTGCCGCGCGCAATCGCGGCGCGCAGCGGCTCGAACGTCTTCATGAACTTGAGATAGGCGTCCGCGGTGCGGTCCAGCGGCCAGCTCGCACTGAGCAGGCGCCGACCACTGTCATCCTCGGCGGAGACTTCAAGGCGGATCGCGCCGGCGGCTTCGTCCGGCACCGGCACGCCCGACGGCGCGACCCACACGCCCGGCAGCGGACTACCGAAGCCGGCATTGCGGAGCGCCTCGCGCGAGGCGTTGCGATCCCAGCCATTGCCGATCAGGAGCAGTTCGAAACGTCCGGTCCAGTCGGACGGGGGCGGATCGTAGATGTGGCGCGTGGCGGCTTCGAAGATCTGGCGGCCTTTGTCGGCCAAGCGATAAAAACTGTTGCGGCCGACCTTTTCGCGCGTCAGCCAACCGTCGGCGGCAAGCCGCGACATCGCGGTTCGCACCACGCCGCTGTCGATATCCAGACTTTCGAGGAATTCCAGCAGCGTGCCGAGCCATACCGAGCCGCCACGCGGCACGATGGCGTCACCGAACACGGTGATGACGATGGAGCCGGTGCGCGACGGCTCGCGCTTGAGCTGGTCGATGATGCGGGACAAAGGATACGCCATGCGCGAGGCATAGCGCGTTTGGTGCGGGCGCGACAATGGACGGGTGCGACAATGGAAGCGAGAGCCGGGCTCGATCCTTCGAGACGGCGCTGCGCGCCGCCTCAGGATGAGGTCTAATCGCTTCGCTTGCTTTAAATCCTCGTGATGAGGAGCGCGACGAAGCCGCGCGTCTCGAACCATGCAGGCCGCTTACCGATGCGGATCGGGATAGACCAGGCTGCGCCAGCCGCTGCGGTCGAAGGGCCGCCAGTTGCCTTCCTTCTGCGCGAGGCGGTCGGCGACGGCATAGACCGCAGCCGGGTGATGGCCCATGCCGCAATGGCTGCTCTCGATCTCGATGCTTTCGGTCTGGGCGCCCATCTTCTCCATGCAGCCCTGCCAGGCGCAGACACCATCGGTGCGGCTGAAGATCGCGGTGGTCGGCACCGGCGGCGCAACGGCGAGATCGCCGCCGAACTGCGGATCGACCTCGTCGGACTTCCGACCGCTCGCCCATTCATAGACGCGCCAGGCATTGGTCGAACGGGGATCGCCGGCAAAGGGGCTGCCGAGCGTGATCACCTGGCGCACGCGGTCGGGCATCATCTTGGCGAGCTGGCGCGCATAGAGACCGCCGAGGCTCCAGCCGACCAGGCTGATCTTGCGGCCATGCGTGTCACTGAGCTCCCGGACCAGATCCACCATCGCGTGCTGCACGCCCTCGCGCAGGCCGTAATTGCGGCCTTGGCGCCAGCCGCTCACCGCATAGTCCTTGCCCGACAGAAACGTGCGGAGCGCGCGCGTGGACGCGTCGGTGGCCACGAGGCCGGGCAGCACCAGCACCGGATGCCCATCGCCGCGCGGGGCGAGGCTGAGCAGCGGAAGCGCGCCGAGAAATGCGCCGAACTCGTGGATCGCGCGCCCTTCCAGGAACATCAGGGTGCGAGACGGCGGACTCAGCGTCTGGGCAGTAGCGGTCATCAATGGTCCCCTGGGAAGAATTGCTGAAAAGGCTACCGGTGGCGTGCCGGCAAATGGGTATGGGATTCCAACACGCCGGCTTCTCGATCGTTCCGCAGCGCAACATGAATCAGCTAGGCAGCCGGTTCCCGACATTCAATCGGGAGAGACGCGGGGTCACAATAGGCCCGCGCGTTAATGCTAACGTTCGTGACGCAAAAGTCACAACAATCGAAGCAGGGATTCCACGGAGTAAAGTGCAAGTCCCGCGAGCCCGCCGATCAGCGAGCCGTTGAAGCGGATGTATTGCAGGTCGCGGCCGATGTTGATTTCGATCAGCGAAATCAGCTGCGCCATGTCCCACGACTTGACCTGGTCGGAAATGAAGGTCGAAACCCCGCTCTTCTGGTCTGCGACGAAACTGCGCAGCACCGCCACCAGACCCTTGTTGATCTCGCCGCGCAGCTCGGCATCGCCGGCGAGCGCTTCGCCCGCCGCGACACACATGCCGGCAAGATGATGCTGCAACACCTGTGTCTCGCCGCTCGCGCTGCGTTCGATGAAAGAGCGCGTGTTGGCCCACACAGTGCGGGCCAGATCAGCAAGCTCGGGCCGCGCGAGCAGATCGCGCTTCAGGCCGGCGATGCGATCGACATAGGCTTGGTCAGTGCCGAGCCGGTCGACGAAGGTCAGTACCATGCGGTCGAACTCGCCGCGGAACGGGTGCTTGGGATCGGCGCGCACCTCATCGAAGAAGGCGGTAGCGGAAGCCACGATCTTGTTCACCAGAAATTTGTCGGCGCGATAAAGCCTGAGCAAGGTCGGCAATTCCGCGCGCACCTTCTCGCGGATCATCGCCATCGTCTCCGTCTGGTTCAGCGTCTCGTGCATCACGCGCAGGAGATCGTCGAACAGGATCTGATGGCGTCCCTCCGCAACAAAGCCGCGCAACGTGCCGGCCGCGAGCGGCGCCAGGTCGATTGCCTGGAGCTGCGAGGACATGCGGCGGATGATGAAGGTCATCAGACCGGAGCTCTCGGTCGCGGAGACGGCCTCCGGCAACAGGCGGAGCGCGAAGCGCGCGAGATCGTCGCTTCGCTTGCGGTCGCGGAGCCAGTCGGCGACAAAGGAGCCGAAATCGATCTCCTTCAGCTTGGCCTCGACGGGACCAACCTCGAGGAAATGCACCTCGATGAATTCGCCCAGCTTGTCGGCGATGCGGGCCTGGTTGCTCTGGATGATCGCGGTGTGCGGGATCGGCAGGCCGAGCGGCCGCCTGAACAGCGCCACCACTGCATACCAGTCCGCGAGCCCGCCGATGGTCGCGGCTTCCGCGAATGCAGCGATGAATCCGAACACGGGATGCACGGGGAGAAGCCATTTCGCGACGACGAACAGAGCGAGCGTCGACGCCAGCACCAGCGTCGCCAGTGCCTTGATGCGACGCAGCTCCGCCGCGCGTTCTGCGTCGCCGGGAGTATCAAAAGAAAAGGTAGCGAGTGAGGACATAACTGCATCACAGTACTCGTCATTGCGAGCGAAGCGAAGCAATCCAGAATCTTTCCACGGAAAGACTCTGGATTGCTTCGTCGCTTCGCTCCTCGCAATGACGGCAGCGCAAAAAAACAAAGGCCCGCCGAAGCGGGCCTCAAATTCAGTTTCTCGTCTCAGGCAGATCAGGCGGTCTTGTTGTAGACCTTGGCAAAATTGTCCTGAGCGGACTTCGCACCGTTGGCCGCAAGCTTGCCGAGATAGTCGGTGGTCGCCTTGGCGCGCGAGACGAACACTTCGCCGCGCGAGCGGAGCAGTCCCGACTGGATCTCGACGGCTTCGCTGAACGACTTGGCGGAGGCGAGCTTGTCGATACCGGCGAAGAACGCCTGGGCGTCGTCATAGATCGCCTGCTGGATATTGCGGCTGATCTTGCCGGCCTCGGTGACGGATTCAGTCACCGCGTTCTCGACGGCGGCGGTCACGCGCTCGGAGCCAGCGAACACCTCGGCAGCACGGTCCTTGGCGGTGTTGGCAGACTTCTTGACGAACTCGCGGGCGGCCTCGGGAACTTCCAGGTTCTGGATGTTCTTGAAAGCGTCCTTGAAGCCCTCGAAAGCAGTGTTGGTTTCAGTGGTCATTGGGGTCTCTCCATCCTCATTTGTTTTGAGCTATGGGCTCACCCCGTCCGCATTGGCCCGGGGCATGGCTTATGTGCCATAGCTAATGGTGCAATGCAACATTAATGCTGCACCGCGATATCACGAAACCGTGAATGGCTTTGATAGGAGGCATTATGCGGCCTCCGTAACCATCCGGTTCCCGGACAGCCGCCCCAAGGGCGCTCAATGCTGGACGGCGCCAGGCAGCCCATAGGCCTCCATCTGGGCCTGGACCTGCGCGATGTTATGACCGAGCACGACAATGTCGTGGGTCTTAC
Source organism: Bradyrhizobium sp. LB8.2 (assembly GCF_040548035.1). Lineage (NCBI taxonomy): Bacteria > Pseudomonadati > Pseudomonadota > Alphaproteobacteria > Hyphomicrobiales > Nitrobacteraceae > Bradyrhizobium > Bradyrhizobium sp. LB8.2. The sequence continues at coordinate 28,017 of NZ_JBEPQV010000036.1, forward strand.
CGTCGACGTCCCGGACATGGTCGCGCAACAGCGCCTCGGCCTTGAAGCCGAGGCTCTCGAACAGCGCGATGGCCGCCTGCTGGTCGACGGTCATCTGGACAGACAGCTTTTCGAGGCTGGCGCCGAGCGCGAGCGCAAAAGTCTCCTGCGACAGCGCCTTCCCCACCCCCTTTCCGCGGACGTCGGGCGAGACCACCATGCGGATTTCACCGACATGGGGCGACCAGGAATGTGGGTCGCGCACCAACGTACCGCAGCCGACGACCGTGCCGCCCCTGACCGCCAGCAAGCTCGTGATCGCACCGCGCTCGATCTCCTTGACCCAGGCCGACAGCACCTTTGGCTCACTGATGTTACGCGGCAGGAAAAGGAGATCGTGAGACGGCAGGCCCTTGCCGAAGGCGAGCACCGCAGCCTCATCCGTCGGCGACATCAGGCGGATCTCGATATCGCCGGCATCCGTGTTGACGCGACGCGGATAAGAACGTTGCTCACTCATGTCGATCTCTTCCCCAGCCAGGAATCCAGTTTCGGCCACAGCCGCTTCACCGCATTGGCGCCGGCGACGAGGGAGACATGACCGCCTTTCAGCATCACCTCTTCCTTGTCCTCGGATCCAATCTTGGCGATCAGGTGTTTTGCGGCCTCATACGGCACGATGTGGTCATGCTCGGCGACCGCATGCAGGAACGGCACCTTGATGTCCTCGAGCTTCGCAGCACGGCCGCCGACCGACATGGTGTCGTTGAACAGCTTGTTGTCCCACATCAGGTCCTTGGTGATGGTGCGGAAATATTCCCCCGCCAGCGGTAGCGTGTCGGTCGCCCAACGGTCGAACATCCGGTAGGACTTGACGAACTCGTCGTTCCAGATGTTCTCCCAGAGCTGGATCTGGCTCACCGTGCGCGAGGCCGGGCGCAGCATCTCGAACGACGACAGGATCATCTCCGGCGGCACGTTGCCGACGCTGTCGACCAGGCGGTCGACGTCGAAATAGCGCCGGTCGGAGAAGTTCGCGAACAGCTTCATCTCGCGGAAGTCGATGGGCGTGGTGAAGCAGATCAAATTCTTCATCGGCCCGCCCCTGTAGATCGAGCCGTAGAGCAACGACAGCACCCCGCCGAAGCAATAGCCAATCACGGAGACGTCCTGTTCGCCGGAATCCTGCTGCACGCGGCGGATGCAGTCCGGGATGAAGTCGAGGACATAGTCCTCCATTCGCAGGCCCTTCTCCTCCGGCCGCGGCGCGCTCCAGTCGAGCATGTAGACGTCGTAGCCGCGCTTCAAGAGAAACTCGATGAAACTCTGGCCGGGCACGAGGTCGAGAATGTAACCGCGATTAGTGGTCGCCATCACGATCAAGATCGGAATTCGATAGATCTCGTCGGACATCGGCCGATAATGGTAGAGGCTCATCGTGCCGCGCGAATGCAGCACGTCCTTCGGAGTCGAGCCGAGCGTCGGACCGGAGGTCGAGAAATATTCCACACCCTTGATGCTGCGCTGGATCGCGCGCTGCACCTCGGACTGGATGCGCTCCGGGATCGATGCGAAATCAAGTCCGGTGGGTGCATTCATGTGTGCTCTCCGCCCTCGGACGGCGGGCGCTTGGTGCGCGGCGGCCGCAATGCTGGATCGAAGCCATGAGACGCGCCGGAACTTGCCGCCATCTGGCTCAGCATCGACTTGATCTCACCGATCTGTCCTTCGATGGACTGCAGCCGTTCCGCAAGACTCGTGACCTGCTCCCGGCTCGGCAGATTCATGGAGACCAGGTATTTCTCCATGAGCTCACCGAGCTGCTTCTGAGCACCTGCAGCAACGCCGCCGGCCCGGTTCATGGCTTGCGAAAACTCGGGCGACGACATGGCCTGATTGGCGAAGGAGTTGATCCCCTTCTCCATCTCGCCCACCATCTTCTGCCACATGGCAACGGGGTTGTTGGTCTTGTCGGTCATCGGCGTCCTCCTGAAATCGAGAGCTTCGACGCCCTTCCTTTTTTCGCCATACCACACCGTTGCGAGGTGCCGGTCAACCGGCAAGCAGCGGGTGCGGTGTCGCGCACGCGTCTTCATCCCGACGGGAAACCGTGCGATACAGCATTGATCAAAAGCCAGGGGAATGCACCCGTGAACGCCCAACAGCCGTCGCAAACCGTCCGCGCCAACGGCATCGACATTTGTTACGAGATTTTCGGCAACGATAATGCCGAGCCGCTGCTGCTGATCATGGGGTTAGGCGCCCAGATGATCCATTGGGACGATGCGTTCTGCGAGCAGCTCGCTGGGCATGGCTTTCGCGTGATCCGCTTCGACAATCGCGACATCGGCAAGTCGAGCCATCTCACTGGCGGCAAGCGCCTGACGCCGCTCGAGCTGTTGAAGCTCCGCTTCCTCAGGATTCCCGTTGCCGCCACCTACAGGCTGATCGACATGGCCAAGGACACGATCGGGCTAATGGATGCGCTCGGCATCAAGTCGGCGCATCTGGTCGGCGCCTCAATGGGCGGCATGATCGCGCAGGAGGTGACGCTGTCGTTTTCCGAGCGCGTGCGATCGCTGACGTCGATCATGTCGACGACAGGTAATCCGCGCGTCCCACCACCGACGCGCGAGGCCGCCGCGATGCTGATGGCGCCGCCGCCGCGCAGCAAGGAGGAGTTCATCGTGCGCTACGGCCAGACCTGGAACGTGTTGCGGGCCGGGTCCTTTCCGGAGGAAGAGGCGCTCGATCCCGGTCGTGCCGAACGCGTGTTCGCGCGCGGGCTCAATCCGGCCGGCGTCGGCCGGCAGCTCCGCGCGGTGCTTGCCTCCGGCAGCCGCAAGGAGCGACTGCATGGCGTCAAGACGCCGACACTCGTCATCCATGGCACCGTCGATCCGCTGGTCCGCCCCGAGGGCGGCAAGGATACGGCAGAGTCAATTCCTGGCGCAAAGCTGTTGATGATCGACGGCATGGGCCACGCGCTGCCGATGCGCTTCTGGCCGGAGATCATCGGCGCCATCGACAAGCATGCACATGGCGCGGCAACGCGGGCGGCATAGACCCGACGCATACGGTCTCCTCGCGGTGAGCTTCCGAAAATTCATCGGCCTCCTGCGCGAGAAATTCCCCAACTCCCACAGCGACATCAAGCGCAGCTTCGTGGATGGCGACTACGTCATCCTGCACGTTCACGCGGTTCGCGAGCCCGGCACCAGGGGCAACGCGATCGTCGACATCTTCAAGCTGGAGAACGGCAAGATCGTCGAACACTGGGACGTCGTTCAGGCTATTCCCGAGACTCCCGCGAACAGCAACACGATGTTCTGACGGATCGAACTGGTAGCTGCGCAGGCGGCCTAATTCTTCTTCGCGATCCAGATCACGTGGCGCGCGCCGCCGCCTCTGCCGGTGGCGCGGATGTTGACCTCGTTGACGTCGAAGCCAGCGCTGCCAAGCCGCTTGGTGAAGGCCGGGTTGGGTCCGGACGACCAGACGGCGAGCACACCTCCCGGCCGCAGCGCGGTTCTGGTCGCCTTCAACCCACCCGCATTGTAGAGCGCATTATTGCCCTTCCGGGTCAGCCCTTCCGGGCCGTTATCGACGTCGAGGAGAATGGCGTCGAAGGCCGACCGCTGTGCCCGGATGATTTCGCCGACGTCGGTTTCCCGGACGCTCACCCTGGGATCATCGAGACTGTCGCCGAACACCTCAGCCATCGGACCGCGTGCCCAGGTGACCACCGCCGGCACGAGCTCGGAGACCACGATCTTCGCCTTAGCTCCGAGCACGGTGAGCGCCGCACGCAGCGTAAAACCCATTCCCAGTCCGCCGATGAGCATGACAGGCTTTGCCACCGTCTCGATCTGCTTCGCCGCAAGCGTCGCGAGCGCGGCTTCCGAGCCCGACAGGCGGTTGTTCATCAACTCGTTGATGCCGAGCTTGATGGAAAATTCCTTGCCTCGCCGCATCAGGCGAAGCTCTTCCTCGGAGCCGGGGATTTTGGCGGTGTCGATCTTTTCCCAGGGAATCATGCGAGAGCTTTAGCACGATCGGACGAACAATCACCCACCCGCCCAGACGTCGAGCACATAGCGGTTCTTCGCGCCCAAGTCGTCGATCCAGCGCGCAGCCATGGCGGCATCGCTGCCGCTCTTCTCGCGATGGATCGCGACCAGCGCCGCCTTCACGTCGGGCTCCATCTTGCTGCCGTCGCCGCAGACATAGACGATCGCGCCCTGCTCGATCAGCGGCCAGACCTTGTCCTTCTGCGCGGCGAGGACGTGCTGGACATAGGTCTTTGGTCCATCCGCGCGCGAGAATGCCGTGAACAGCTCGGTGATGCCGCTTGCGGCCAGCGCCCTCAGCTCGTCCGCATAGAGAAAATCCTGATCGGGATGGCGGCAGCCGAAGAACAGCAGGGACGGGCCGAGGGCGCTGCCCTTCGCCTTGCGCGCGGCGCGCTCCTGGAGGAAGCCGCGGAACGGCGCAAGTCCCGTCCCTGGTCCAATCATGATGATCGGCACGGATGGATCATCCGGGAGCCGGAAGCCGGCCTTGGTCTCACGCACCGTTGCATAGATCGCATCGCCCGCGCGTCGGTTGGTGAGATAGTTCGAGCAGATGCCCTTGTAGGTTCCGCGCCCCGACGCCGCCGGCCCTTCGACCACGCCGATCGTGACGCTGCAACGCGCCGGATCGACCGACGGCGAAGACGAGATCGAGTAATAGCGCGGCGCCAGCAGCGAGAGCATTTCCAGATAGACATGGAACGGCAATTCGCAAGCCGGATGTTCGAGCAAAAGGTCGAACACCGATTTTCGCCTTGCCAGAATCTCGCTGCGATAACGCTCGAGCGGCTCGGCCTCCTCGCCAACGAAGGCCAGCAGTCTTGGTTTCGTGACGGGGCAACGCGTGTGCTCCGCCATGATCTGGATCTGCTTCCGTGTCGCCACTTGCTGGAGCTCGACGAACTCGCTGAGCAGGCGACCGACCGACACGGCATCGCCGACCGGCAATTGCGCGCGACGGCCTTCGGCGACTTGAAGCCTGATCTGGTCCGCCGGCAGGAAGCCGAAGCGACGGGCGACCGAATCCACCAGCGTCGGATCGTTGCGCGGGACCACACTCAGATGATCGCCGACGCGGTACGAAACGTTGGACGGCAGTTCCACCTCGATATGGCGCGTCGAGCGCTCCGAGGGATTGGTCCCGGTCTTGTTCTGAAGCTCGTCGTTGACCAGCACCTTCATCGCCACCGCGCCGCCCTGGGCGACGATGGTGTTGAGGGCGGTCACCGCGACCGGCTCGATCGCGTAGAGCGGATCGTCCTCGGCGGTCCGCGCGAAATTCCAGTCGACACCGAATTCCTTGGTCGCCACCTGGGCGGCCGCCGGGAACCATTTCTGAAACTGGCCGTCGAGATCGCTGCGCGCATCGCCTTCGCCGCGCGGGTAGACCGCGCGCGCGCCATGCGCCGACAATCGCTCGTCGATGAAGCGCGGCACCGATTGATAGGTCGCAGCCCAGTCGCTGTTGCCGCAGCCGAACACGGCGTAGCGCACATTGGCAAACGCATCCTTCGGCAGCTCATCACCGAGCCATTTGACGAATTGCGTCGCATTGTCAGGCGGCGCGCCGTTATAGGAGGCGCAGATGATCAGCACGCCGCCCTCCTGCGGCAGCTTGCCGACATAGTCGTCGAGAGGCCCGAGATGCACGGCAAAGCCGTTGATCTCGGCAAGGTCGGCCATGCGCGTCGCGAGCTCCTCCGCAGTGCCGAGATTGGAGCCGTAGAGCACCAGCATCGGCGTGTTGTGACCGAGCCGCGCGGTCGGCTGACGCGGTGCCTTCGGTGCCGAAGCGGCCGCGGCGACAGCCCCACCATAAGCGCCGCGCTCGCGATCGGCGCGCGGACGGACCTTGATCTTGAAGCCTTCCGGCTTCATCGTCAGCGTTTCCTTCAGGTGCATCCGGTAGCGCTGGTGGTCGATCAGCTTGAAGCGCTGGAGGATCATGCCGAGCGCGAGCGCGGCCTCGTGCATGGCGAAGCCGCGGCCGATGCACGCCCGCTGGCCGTTGCCGAACGGCTTCCAGGCGTTGATCGGTCGCTTGGCTTCCGCGTCACGGCTGAAATTCTCTGGATCGAAGGCATCCGGGTTCGGACCCCAGACCGAGGGATCGCGATGCAGCGCGGTCACCAGGATGGTGGTGAACGTACCCTTCCGAAGCTTGTACTTTCCGCCGCCGATGGTCTCGTCGTTCAGCGGCGAGATGCCATAGGCCGGCGCCGGCGGCCACAACCGCAGCGACTCCTTCAAAATCTGGGTGATGTAGGTAAGCTGCGTGACCTGTTGATAGGTCGGACGCACGTCGACATTGGGACCGAGGACGCGATCGACCTCGTCATAGGCCTTCTTTAGAAAATCGGGGTGTTTTAGCAGCGCATAGATCGTGCACGACAACAGGCCGCTGGTAGTCTCGTGGCCTGCGATCAGGAACGTGTTGATCTGGTAACGGATGTTGACGTCGTCGAGCTGCTCGCCGGTCGAGCGGTCGACGCCGGTCATCATCGCAGCCAACATGTCCTTCTTGTCGTCGATCGCATCCGCGTTCTTGCGCCGCTCGGCGATGATCTCGTCGACCATTTTGTTCATGAAGGCGACGTCTTCGCCCATAGTCTTGCGCCGCTTCTGCATCCATATCTGCTCGAGCGGCAAGCCGCGCGTCATCATGATGGTTTCGAGCGAGCGCATCAGCGACTCGACGAAGGGATGATAGTCGCGCCGGTAGAACGAATTGAAGCGGTACTCGAAGCCGCACAGGCCGATCGTGTCCAATGTCAACGCCGTCATGTCGTGGACGACGTCGATCTCGTCGTCGGCGTTGAGCCGCTCCCATTTGCTGACGAGTTGCTCGGCGATGTCGACCATGCTCGGATGGTAGGACTGCATGGCGCGGTTGCCGAACGGCTGGATCAGGATGTTGTGCGCCTTGCTCCAGTTGGGCTCCCTGGTGTCGGCTGTGAAAAGGCCGTCACCACCGACCGCGCGCACGCGTCGCAACGCGCCGCGTACCGCCTTGTCGAAGCGCTTCTCGTCGGACAGCTCGTCAACCAGATCGTGGCCGGAGACGACGACGATCGGCGAGCCCATCATGTCGAGCCAGAAGATCGGGCCTAATTCCTTGGCAAGCCGCGTCAGGTGCTGCACCGGAGCCGCCGAATCCAGCGACAGCATGTTGCCGACCACCGGCTTGGTCGGCGGCTGCGGGATCGGGTCCAGACGGTTCTTCGATGACATTAAAGGTGCTTCCCCTGCCTCGGTATTCAACGCCGTCGTTGCGAGCTAGCCGAACCGCCTTCTACGCCATTCGATCAATTTGGCGCTGACCTCTTCCGGCTTCTCCTGCTGCGTCCAATGGCCGCTGTCCCTCACCAGATATTTCTCGAGATCACCGATCAGCTTCTCCATGCCGTCCGCTGCCGACGGCGGCAGCACGGCATCGTTCTCCGCCATGATCATCAATGACGGCACATGCACGTGATGATCGAGCTCCTTCGACCGCTCCCAGTTGCGCGTAAAATTGCGATACCAATTGATGCCGCCGGTGAAGCCGGTTTTCGTGAAGGTATCGACGAAGATTTTCTTCTCGTCGGCCGACAGGATCGGCGTACGCGGATCGTGCTTTGCGTCATAGGCCGCGATCATCTGCGGGAACGCCAGATTGGTCTTTGACGAGGCGCCAACGCCCGCGATCGGCGTCTCAGCCGGTTTCGCTTCCGGCCGCGCCAAAGGCTTGCGCATGAAGGCGTCAAAGGTCTGCTCGACACGGCTGCCAAAGATCTTGTCCGGTTCGCGCGCAGGATCCTGGAACTGGACGATGTACATCTGGTCGCCGAAGCGCTGGCGGAACAGCGTGATCGGATCGATCGGCGCGCGGTCCCAATGCGGCGTGTTGACGCCGACCACACCGGCCACGCGCGATGGATGCCGCAGCGGCATCTGCCAGACGACGAAGCCGCCCCAGTCGTGGCCGACGAAGATCGCCTTATCGATGTTCAGATGATCGAGCAGCCCGACGAGATCGCCGGTCAAATGCTCCATGTCGTAGTCTTCGACAGGCTCGGGCCGGTCGCTCGCACCATAGCCGCGCTGGTCCGGCGCGATCACCCGGATGCCGGCCTCGCTCAGCGCCTTGATCTGGTGGCGCCAGGAGAAAGCAAGCTCGGGCCAGCCGTGGCACAGCACGATCGGCGGCTTGTCATCGGCCGGACCCGCCTCGTAATAGCCCATGCGGATTCCGTTCGTCTGCGCGAACTTGAGCGGGGGCATTTCAATCATCGACACATTCCTACTCCGCGGCGCCCTTGATGTCGGCCACCGGGGATGCATAGGCCGCTTCGAGTGCGGCAAACTCCTCCGGCAGCATGTCGCACATCACCTGCACATGCGGAATGATGTTGGCACCGACGATGAAGCCGAAATCGAGCTGGTCGCGATAGCTCTGCACAGTGATGTTGAGAGCCTGTCCATGGGTCGAGATTGACACCGGGAAGATGTGCAACAACTCGGCGCCCGCGGCGTAGAGCGTTTGCCGCGGCCCCGGTACGTTGGACACCGTGATGTTGGCGGCCGGCGGCAACACATCCGAGAGGTTCGAGCGGCTGTAGACCAGTGCCAGAATCTGCATCATCATCGGCGCGCCCAGCATCGAGATGTTGGATATCTGCGGCATCAGCGCCCGCAGCGGATGCGACATCTCCTTGGACTTGGTCGATTGCGCGATAATGGCTTCCAGCCGCGCCTTGGGATCCTCGATGTTGGTCGCGATCGAGCAGATCATGCCGAACACCTGGTTGTTGGCCTCGGTGTTGCCCTCTTCGCGCAAGGAGATCGGTACCGCCGCGGTCAGCGATTTCGCCGGCAGGGTGCCGTGCTCCTTCAGGTAGCGCCGGACCACACCGGACGCGAGCGCCAGCACCACGTCGTTGAGCTTGCCGCCGGCCTGCTTGGCCAGCGCCTTGGATCGCGACAGCGAGATCGAGACGCCGGCGAAGCTGCGCTCGGAGGAGATCGATTTGTTGAGCATGGTCGGCGGCGACACCATGCTGGCGAGACTCTCGCGCGACTTCGGATCGGAAATCTTGCCGAGCACCTCGGAGACGCTCTTGACCATGGTCGGGATGTTGCCGGCGAAGCGCACCGCGCTCTCGATCTGGTACATCGCATTGTCGAACAGGATCGAGCCGATGTCGCTCTTGCCGGTGCGCGGCAGTTGCAAATTCTTCGCGGCCGCCGATGCATCGAGCGGCTGGGTGATGAACTGCTGATAGGAATCGAGCAGGTTCGCGGCGATGTCGCGCGGCTCCGGTCCGGGCTTGGCTCCTGCAGTCGGCGGATCGACCTTCCGGGGGGTCGGCGAGATGTCGTAGATCATGTTGGTGAGCGCCGCACCGGCGCCGCCGTCAATGGCGGCATGGTGCATCTTGGAATAAAGCCCGACCTCGTTGTCCTTCATGCCCTCGAACACGTAGAACTCCCAGAGCGGGCGGGCGCGGTTCAAGAGCTTGGCGTGCATCCAGCCGACGATGCGCTCGAGCGTGGCGCGATCGCGCGGCTGCGGCAGGCTGGCCCGGAAGATGTGACGGTCGATGTCGAACTGATCGTCCTCGACCCAAGAAGGATGATCGATGTCGAGCGGCGCCTTCTCCAGCCGCGCCTTGAGGATCGGCGCGATGTGCAGGCGCGAGACGATCATTGCCTTGAAGTCTTCGAAGAAGTCGCCTTTGTAGTCGTCCGGCAGGCGAAAGATGGCCATGCTGCCGACATGCATCGGCATTTCCGGCGTTTCCAGATAAAGAAATGATGCGTCCAGCGACGACAGCTTCTTACCGTCAGCCATAATTCCCTCCCGAGTATTTAACGGGCGCCTTAGCGGCACTTCTCGTCAGGCCGATACTGCCTGTTCCGGCGGGGCATATGCAATGGCAAACGGCCCTGCCCGGTCAAATGGCGAGAACTCCCCCTCCGGTTGCGCAAGACGGTCCGCCACGACCCAAAGCGCTGCGGGATTCACCCCGAGCCCGATATGGCTCGCCAGGTGCACCTCGATGTTCTCGGCGCGGTCGGAGGGACGTAGCAGGCAGGTCCGCCAGTTCACGATGCCGTCGGCACGCGAATAGACCGAGGTTGCCGGCACCGGCAGATCGCCGGCGATCGCCTCGCGCAGCTCGGCGAAATCCTCCACCCGTTCGCCGGACATCATCTCGTAGAGCCGCGTCGCATTGGTCGCTCGTATGTCATTGGCAAAAGGGCTGCCGAGCGTGATGACATTGCGGACCATGTCGGGCGCCTGGAGCGCGAGATCGCGCGCATAGACGCCGCCGAGACTCCATCCAACCAGACTGACCTTGCGTCCGCTCGCAGCATGGATTGCAGCGAGACGGGCGCGCAGCAAATCCCGCATCCGTCCCAGCCCGCCGAGGTTGCGACCCATCCACCAGGCATGTGCCTCATAGCCGAGCGCACCGAGATAGCGCCGCATCGGAGCCATCGAGAGGTCGCTGACGAGAAAGCCCGGCAGCGCCAGTACTGGATGGCCATCGCCTTTCGGCGCACGCATCAGAACCGGCGACAACAGCAGGCTGGCATTGAATTCGAATAACCCACGGGCTTCGGCGAGCAGCAGACCAAGGCCCGGCGGATGAAGCCGGCCTGAGGACTGCGGCCCGTCCGGGACGGGCGGCATTATTTCTTCTTGTCGCTGCTGCGCGTGCCGCCGAGACCGGCCATGGTGACGAACATGTCCTGAAACCGCTCCGCGATCTTGGGATCGAAGGTGAACCAGCTCTGGATCAGCGATTCCGGCGAAACCTTATCGATGTTGGACATCATCTGCTGCTGCAACTTGTCCATCACCGCGGCCTGCATCGGCATCACGTCGGGTAGTCCGAAGAATTGACGGGCTTCCAGGGGGGTGCAGTCGATTTCGATATTAACTTTCATATCCCCTCCAGATGAGATTCGAGCGGCGTCACATAGTATCGCCGCGACACGGTATGCAACGCAAGCGACCTGAGGCGGACAGCAAGGCGCCGGCTTCCGCGTTCGACGGATATGGTCAATCAAAATCCGTCCCTCGTCCCCCCGATTGTCGGTCAGCATTGCTGCACAGCGGTGCAACTTGGCGCGTTCCTTGCTGGAAAGGCGCTTGCACGGGTCGAGAACTCTGGGCAACATGGATTGGGACGCCCGCCGAACAATTAAAAATCACGGCGCGGCAGCGTGGAGAGGGTCAAGAATGTCAATCGGTCGTAGTCTGTTTGCAGCAACGTTTGCCGGGATGCTTGCGTTGACGGTTTCGCCGGCGTCTAGCCAGACGCTGCGCTATGCCAACCAGGGCGACCTGAAGTCGCTTGATCCCTACTCGCTGAACGAGTCCACCACCCACGCCCATCTCGGTCACGTCTATCAGGGCCTCACCGCGCGCGACAAGGACCTCAAGATCATTCCGGCGCTGGCGGAGAGCTGGGAAACTCCGGAGCCGACCCGGTGGCGCTTCCATTTGCGAAAGGGCGTAAAATTCCACAACGGCGACCCCTTCACCGCCGACGACGTGCTGTTCTCCGCCGATCGTGTCCGAAACAAAAACTCGAACATGCAGACCCGCCTGGCGCCCGACGTCAAGGTCGTCAAGGTCGACGACTACACGGTCGATTTCGTCCTGCCCTCGCCCAATCCCATCCTGCATTCGGCATGGGACGTCTGGTACATCATGGACAAGAAGTGGGCTGAGGAGAACAAGGCCGTCGAGCCGACCCCGGTGTCCGCGACCTCGCCGAGCTACGCCTCGCTGCACGAGAACGGTACCGGTCCCTTCATCATCGAGAGCCATCAGCCCGGCGTGAAGACAGTGTTCAAGGCCAACCCCAATTACTGGGGCAAGATGGAAGGCAACCTGAAGGAGATCATCTTCACCCCGATCGCCTCCGACGCCACCCGCGTCGCTGCGCTGCTTTCGGGCGAGGTCGACGTCATCGAGCCGGTGCCGATCCAGGACATTGCCCGCGTCGATGCGAGCCCGAATGCCCAGGTGCTGAAGGCGCCGGAGCTTCGCACCATTTTCATCGGATTCGACACGGTTCGCGACGAGTTGCTCTATTCCAACATCAAGGGCAAGAACCCGTTCAAGGACGTCAAGGTCCGGGAGGCGTTCTACAAGGCGATCGATATCGAGCTGATCAAGACGCGCGTGATGCGGGGACTGTCGACACCGTCGGCACTGATGATCGCGCCCGAACTGTTCGTACTCTCCAAGGAGTTCACGCGGCCCAAATTCGATCCTGACGGCGCCAAGAAGCTCCTGACCGAGGCCGGCTACCCTGACGGCTTCGAGGTCACCATGGACTGTCCGAACGACCGCTACGTCAACGACGCCGCGATCTGCCAGGCCGTCGTCGGCATGCTTGCCCGCATCGGCGTCAAGATCAACCTCCTGGCACAGCCCAAGGCGCAGTACTTCGCCAAGGTGCTGAAGCAGGGTGGTTACCAGACCTCGTTCTTCATGCTGGGTTGGACGCCGAGCACGATGGACTCCCACAATGTGCTGAACGACATCATGGGATGCCGCGACGATGCGAAATCCTCGCGGGGCGAAGCCAATCTTGGTGGCTATTGCAACAAGGAATTCGACGCCATCACCGACAAGGTGCTGGTCGAAACCGACACCGCCAAACGCAATCAGCTGATCAAGCAGGCGTATGAGATCAGCATCAAGGACTGGGCCTATATTCCGCTGCACCAGCAGGCGCTGGCCTGGGGCGTATCGAAAAAGGTCAACCTGCCGCAGCGCGCCGACAATCTGGTCATGTTCCACTGGGCGACCAAGAAGGAATAGCGTCAGTCGAACACGAGGTCCCGGCAGCGTCAGGCTACCGGGACCTTTCCTTTTCCGGCTGACAAAGACGTCGGCCAGACGCACACTCAAGGAAAGTGGAAGGCATGCTCGCTTTCACTCTTCGCCGGGCCGTTCAGGCGATCGGCGTCATGTTCGCCGTCGGCATCATCGCGTTCTCGATGTTCCGCTTCGCCGGCGACCCCATCAACCAGATCGTCTCGCTCGATACGCCGGCGGCCGAACGCGCAGCCGTGCGCAAATCGCTCGGCCTCGATGATCCCGTGCCGGTGCAGTTCGTGCGCTATTTCGCCGATGCCGCGCAATTCAAGTTCGGCGTCTCCTATCAGTTCCGCCAGCCGGTCTCGACGCTGTTGATGGAGCGTATGCCCGCAACGCTGGAACTTGCGATCTGCGCGACCGTATTTGCAATGGTGTCCGGCATCCTGATGGGCGTCTATTCGGCGCTCAGGCGCGACACCCTGCTCGCCAAATTATTCCAGGCGGTTTCGCTGATTGGCATCTCGCTGCCGACTTTCCTGATCGGCATCCTTCTGATCTATCTGTTCGCGGTGACGTTGGGCTGGTTGCCCTCGTTCGGCCGCGGCGAGGTCGTCAAGCTGGGCTGGTGGACCACGGGCCTGCTCACATTGTCGGGCCTGAAGGCGCTGATCATGCCCTCGATCACGCTCGGCCTGTTCCAGATGACCCTGATCATGCGGCTGGTGCGCGCGGAGATGCTCGAAGTGCTTCGGACCGATTATATTCGTTTTGCCCGCGCCCGCGGGCTGACAACCCGTGCCATTCATTTCGGCCACGCGCTGAAGAACACGCTGATTCCCGTGATCACGGTAGCCGGACTGCAGTTTGGCTCGGTTATTGCATTTTCGATCATCACCGAAACCGTGTTCCAATGGCCCGGCATGGGACTTCTGTTCGTGCAGGCCGTGCAAAACGTCGATATCCCGATTATGGCCGCCTACCTGCTGATGGTCTCGCTGATTTTCGTCACCATCAATCTGGTGGTCGACATCCTCTACACGGTCGTCGATCCGCGCCTGCGCGCGACCGTCGGCCGTGCCACATAAGGCAGTCTGCATGTCCGAAGTGGCCGCCTCCAATCCCGACAAGCCGAGCACGCTGCCGACGCATGCCGCCCGTAGCTGGTTCAGCCGCGCACTCGACAGCGACATCTTCTATTCGTTTCGCCGATCCAAGCTGACCATGGTGGCGGCAGCCATTACCGTGCTGTTCTTCCTGCTCGCGATCTTTGCCTCCGCGCTCGCGGTGCAGGACCCGTTCGATCCGGCACAGCTCCAATTGATGAATTCCCGGATTTCACCGCTCTGGACCACCGAGGGCCAGAGCCCGTTCCTGTTCGGCACCGACGAGCAGGGCCGCGACGTGTTCTCCGCCATTCTCTACGGGCTGCGGATCTCGCTCGCCGTCGGGGTGGCCGGCGTGATCTTCGCCGGCGCCCTCGGCATCGCGCTTGGCCTGGTCGCCGGGTATTTCGGGGGCGCGGTGGACGGCGTGATCATGCGGATCGCCGACGTGCAACTCACTTTCCCCGCCATCCTGATCGCGCTGCTGGTCAACGGCATCGCGAAATCGATCCTCGGCAACCGGCTGGATGCAACCAGCATGCTGGTCGTGCTGGTGATCTCGATCGGCCTGAGTTTCTGGGTTGGGTATGCCCGGACGGTGCGCGGTTCCGTGATGGTCGAGAAGAACAAGGATTACGTGGCTGCCGCGCAATTGATCGGCCTTCCCGCACCAAAGATCATGTTCCGTCATGTGCTGCCAAACACAATGGGGCCGATCCTGGTCATCGCCACGATCAACCTCGCGCTCGCCATCATTACCGAGGCGACACTGTCCTTCCTTGGCGTCGGCCTGCCCGATACAATGCCCTCGCTCGGCACGTTGATCCGCATCGGCAACAACTATCTGTTCGCGGGCGAATGGTGGATCGTCGCCTTCCCCGGTATCGCGCTCGCTGCCTTGATCCTGTCGATCAACTTGCTCGGCGACTGGTTGCGCGACGCGCTAAACCCGAAGCTGCGATGAGCAAAACTTTGATAAGCAAGACTTGGATAAGCAAGACTCGGATGAGCAAGACTCGGATGAGAGCGTCCCGCTCATGACCGAACCCATTCTCTCCGTCCGCAATCTTCAGGTGGAGTTCGCTTCCCGCCGCGGCACGTTGCGCGCCATCGACGGCGTCTCCTTCGACATCGCCAAGGGCGAGGTGCTGGGCGTAGTCGGCGAATCCGGCGCCGGCAAGTCCGTCACTGGTCTCTCGGTGATCGGGCTGATCGATCCACCCGGCCGCATCGCCGGCGGCGAGATTCGACTTGCGGGCCTGCGCATCGACAATTTGCCGCCAGAAGAGATGCGCCGCATCCGCGGCAAGCGCATCGGCATGATCTTCCAGGATCCCCTCACGTCGCTCAATCCGCTGTACAAGGTCGGCGACCAGATCGTCGAGACGATCCGGACCCACCTCAATCTGTCCGAGACCGCCGCACGCCGCCGCGCCATCGACCTACTTGCCGAAGTCGGAATCCCCGCGCCCGAAAAGCGCATTGACGGCTATCCCCACGAATTTTCCGGGGGCATGCGTCAGCGCGTGGTGATTGCGCTCGCGATCTGCGCCGAGCCGGAACTGATCATCGCGGACGAGCCGACCACCGCGCTCGACGTCTCCGTGCAGGCGCAGATCATCTCGCTGATCAAGCGGCTCGGGCGCGACCACGGCACCGCCGTGATGCTGGTGACGCACGACATGGGCGTCATCGCCGAGGCCTCCGAGCGCGTTGCCGTGATGTATGCCGGCCGCATCGCCGAGATCGGCCCAGTGCAGGACGTCGTCAGAAATCCGCTGCATCCGTATGCCAAGGGCCTGATGGGCGCGATCCCCACGCTCGCCGGCGACGACAAGCGCCTGGTGCAGATCCCCGGCTCGATGCCGCGCCTGTCGGCGATCCCGCGCGGCTGCTCGTTCAATCCGCGCTGCGCGTCCGCCTTCGATCGCTGCCGGGCGGAGCGGCCGGAGCCGCTGCCGCGTGGCACACAATCCGTCGCCTGCCATCTCTATGACAGCATGCCGGCGGAGAGCGCGGCATGAGCGTTCCCTTCGTCCAGGCCACGAATCTGCGCCGCGTCTTCGACGTGTCGAAACCCTGGCTCAACCGCGTGCTCGAAGGCCGACACCTCGAATACCTCAAAGCTGTCGATGGCGTCACCTTCGACATCAGGAAGGGCGAGACCTTTGCGCTGGTCGGCGAGTCCGGCTCGGGCAAGACCACAGCGGCGCGGATGGTCGTCGGCCTGCTGCCGCCGAGCTCCGGCAACGTCCTGATCGACGGCGTCTCGATGACCGATCCGCGGCAGGCATCGGCACGCCGAAAACTGCGCCGCCGCATCCAGATGATCTTTCAGGATCCCTATGCGAGCCTGAACCCGCGCTTCCGGGTCGACGCCATCATCTCCGAGCCGATTCGCGCCTTCGACCTGATTCAGGGCGAGCGCGACATCCAGGCGCGCGTCGGCGAGCTTCTCAGCCTTGTCGGACTGCATCCCGACGACAGGTTGAAATTTCCGCACGAATTCTCGGGCGGCCAGCGCCAGCGCATCGCGATCGCGCGGGCACTCGCCTCCGACGCGGAGTTCATCGTCTGCGACGAGCCGACCTCGGCGCTCGACGTCTCGGTGCAGGCGCAGATCCTGAACCTGATGCGCGACCTCCAGGACAAATTCGGCCTGACCTACCTGCTCATCAGCCACAACCTTGCCGTGGTCCGCCACATGGCGAGCCGTGTCGGCGTCATGTATCTCGGCCGCATCGTCGAGATCGCGGAGGGGCGCGAGTTGTTCGCCCGTCCGCGCATGCCCTACACCAAGATGCTGCTCGGCGCCGTGCCCGATCTTGCCATGAGCGGCCGCCAACGCATTCCGGTGAAGGGCGAGATCCCGAACCCGATCAATCCGCCGTCCGGGTGCGCCTTCAATCCGCGCTGCCCGTTGGCGTTCGATCTCTGCCGCAAGGAAGCCCCGGAACTGATCGATGGCGTCGCCTGCCACGCGGTCAACACCGCGCCGGTACCGGCGTGACGCGCGCGTGCCATGCAGCCTGCGCATTTGGCGGCGGCCTGGCCCTGTGATCAATTGCGCGCGCCGCAAATGAGGTAGTCCATGGCCAGCATCGTCAATCCCGATCCCTTCACGACACGCCCCGAGATCGAGGGCACATTCGGGGTCGTCGCGACCACACACTGGATCGCGACCGCCATCGGCATGGCCATCCTGGAAAAAGGCGGCAACGCCTTCGACGCCGGCGTCGCCACCGCTTTCACGCTCCAGGTGGTCGAGCCGCATCTGAACGGTCCCGGCGGCGACGTGCCGATCATCGTGCACGACGTCAAGCGCGGTCGCACCGAGGTGATCTGCGGCCAGGGTCCGGCACCGGCCCGCGCCACCATCGCGCATTACAAGAGCGAAGGCCTCGACATGGTGCCCGGCACCGGCCTGCTCGCGGCCTGCGTCCCCGGCACCTTCGAATCCTGGATGATGCTGCTGCGTGACTATGGGACGATGCGCGTGCGCGACGTGCTGGAGCCTGCGATCTCTTATGCGCGCGACGGCTATCCTCTGGTCGAGCGCGCCTGCGCCACGATCCAGATTGTCGAGCAATTGTTCCGCAAGCACTGGCCGACGTCGGCCGCCGTCTATCTCCCGAACGGCGAAGTGCCAAAACCCGGCACACTCTTCACCAACAAGACACTTGCGGCGACCTACGCACGGATTCTGAGCGAAGCCGAAAGCGGCGGCGGCGACCGCGAAGCGGAGATCGAGCGCGCGCGAAAGGCGTGGTCGCATGGCTTTGTGGCGGAAGCCATCGACAAATTCTGCCGCACCCAGGAGGTGATGGACGTCAGCGGCTCGCCTCATCGCGGCGTGCTATCGGCCGACGACATGGCGCGCTGGCAGCCGACGGTCGAGGCGCCGCTGACCTACGACTACGGCCGCTACACAGTGTGCAAGGCCGGCGTCTGGAGCCAGGGCCCGGTGACGCTGCAGCAACTCGCGCTGCTAAAGGGCTTTGCGCTTGACGGGCTCGATCCGACCGGTCCGGAATTCATCCATCTCCAGATCGAATGCGCCAAGCTCGCCTTTGCCGACCGCGAGAAATTCTACGGCGACCCCAAGTTCAGCGATATCCCGATCGCGACGCTGTTGTCGGACGCCTATAACGACGAACGACGCAAGCTCGTCACCGACAAGGCTTCGCTCGACTTCCTCCCCGGCTCGATCGAGGGCTTTGGCGGCGTGGTCAAGTTGCGCCGTGCCGAGGGGCAGCGCGAGGCGGTCGGCGCGCTCGGCGCCGGCGAGCCGACGGTGGGGCGTTTTGGTGAGGTGCGCGGCGACACCGTGCATTTCGACATCATCGACAAGGCCGGCAACATGGTGTCGTCGACGCCGTCGGGCGGCTGGCTGCAATCCTCTCCGATCATTCCGGAGCTCGGCTTCTGCCTCGGCAGCCGCGCCCAGATGTTCTGGCTGGAGGAGGATCACCCCGCGGCGCTCGCGCCCGGCAAGCGACCGCGCACCACACTCTCACCCACCATGGCATTGCGTGACGGCGAGCCTTACCTGGCTTGGGGCTCGCCCGGCGGCGACCAGCAGGATCAGTGGATCACGCAATTTTTCCTGCGGCACGTCCATTGCAACCTCAATCTCCAGGAAGCCATCGATGCGCCGGCCTGGCATTCCGAGCACTTTCCGATCTCGTTCTGGCCGCGTACCGCGCGCCCCGGCGTGCTCGTGGTCGAGAACCGCGTGCCGAAGGCGTCGATCGAGAATCTTCGCGAACGCGGACATATCGTCGAGGTCGGATCGGACTGGTCGGAAGGCCGCCTCACCGCGGCCTCCCGCGTCGGTGTACGACGGCGCGCCGCCGCCAATCCGCGCGGCATGCAGGGCTACGCCGCAGGGCGCTAAAGGGCAGTATATGACCTGGTCGATCATCGCGCGAGATTCTGCCACCGGTCAGTTCGGCATCGCCGTTGCCACGCGCTTCTTCGCCGTCGGCGCGCGTGTCCCTTATATCGCTGCCGGTCTCGGCGCTATCGCGACGCAGGCCTTCGTCAATCCCTATTACGGCATCGACGGCGTCAAGCTGCTGCGCGAGGGTCTCAACACGCACGACGTGCTGGCTGCCCTGCTCGCGACCGACGATGGCCGCGAGAGCCGCCAGATCCACATCATGGATGCGAGCGGCGAGATCGCGGCGCATACCGGGCGCGACTGCGTCGATTGGTGCGGGCACATCGCGGGCAGCGGCTTTTCGATCGCCGGCAACATGCTCGCGGGCGCCGACGTGCTCGACGAGACCGCAAGAACCTACATCGCCAATGACAGCCTGCCCTTCCCGCGCCGCCTGCTCGCCGCGATGCGCGCGGGCGAAGCCGCCGGCGGGGACAAGCGCGGCAAGCAGTCCGCCGCGCTCCTGATCCACGGCGAGGAGGAATGGCCGGTACTGGACGTACGTGCCGACGATCATCCCGATCCGCTCGGCGAACTCGAACGGCTCGAACAAGTCAGCCAGGAGCTGTGGGTTCACTTTCGCGACTCGATGCCAACGCGGCAGAACCCGGCAGGCAACACCGATCGCAGCGTCATTGACGCCAGCATCGCCGCAGCGCGCGCAAAGCGGTCATGAACGCGAGCCCCCTCATCGAGATCAGGGATCTCCGCATCCGTTTTCACGGCGACGACGGCCGCATCACCCACGCGGTCGACAGCGTCGATCTCAGCGTCGCCAATGGCGCGACGCTCGGCCTCGTCGGCGAATCCGGCTGCGGCAAGAGCGTGACCTCGCTGGCGATCATGGGCCTGCTGCCAAAGCAGAGCGCGGAGATCTCAGGCGCGATCCGTTTTGACGGCTTCGATCTGTTGCAGGCACCAGACCAGATCTTGCGGGATCTCCGCGGCAACCGGCTCGCGATGATCTTTCAGGAGCCGATGACCTCGCTCAATCCGAGCTTCACCATCGGCGACCAGATCATCGAGACGATTCTGCGCCACCGCGGCGGCTCACGCCGCAGCGCGCGCGACCGGACAATCGAACTGCTGCGTCGCGTCCACATTCCCTCGCCCGAGCGGCGGATCGACGAATATCCGCACAAGCTCTCCGGCGGCATGCGCCAACGCGTCATGATCGCGATGGCGCTCGCCTGCGACCCGCGGCTGCTGATCGCGGACGAACCGACCACCGCCCTCGACGTCACCTTGCAGGCGCAGATCCTCGAGTTGATGCGGGAATTGAAGGCGGCGAGCGGCGCCGCGATCATCCTGATCACCCACGATCTCGGCGTCGTCGCCGAAGTCTGCGACGAGGTCGCCGTCATGTATGCCGGCGAGATCGTCGAGCGCGCGCCGGTCGACGAATTGTTCTCGGCGCCACAGCATCCCTACACCGTCGGCCTGCTCGGCTCGATCCCGCGGCTGGACCATCGCGCCGAACAGCTTGCCACGATCGAGGGCATGGTCCCGAACATGATGCAGCCCCCCGCGGGCTGTCGTTTCGCCGCGCGCTGCCCCTTCGTGCTGGACACCTGCACCAAGGCGCCACCGCCGCTGGTCGAAGTCAGCCCCGGCCACCTCTCGCGCTGTATCCGCGCGCCGCTCGAACGCCTGGTGTCCTGATGGCGCTGCTCGAGGTCGAAGGCTTGGTCAAGCATTTCGTCGCCGAGCGCTCGCTGTTCGGCCGGGCGCTGGCGCATGTCAAAGCGGTTGATGGCGTTTCCTTCTCGCTGCAGGCCGGCAAGACGCTGGCGCTGGTCGGCGAATCCGGCTGCGGCAAATCCACCGTCAGCCGCCTGGTGCTGCGGCTGATCGAGCCGGATGCAGGCACAATCCGTTTCGAAGGCCGCGATCTCCTCTCCCTCGACGCCGGCGCGCTGCGCGCCTTCCGCCGCGAGGCGCAGATCATTTTCCAGGATCCCTACGCCTCGCTCAACCCACGCATGACGGTCGGCCAGATCCTGACCGAGCCGCTGGCGCTGCATGATCTCGTGCCGGCGGCACAGCGGCGCGAGCGTGTCGAGGAGATCTTGCGGCTGGTCGGGCTGGAGCCGCGGTTGGCCCGGCGTTATCCGCACGAATTCTCCGGCGGCCAGCGCCAGCGCATCGCGATTGCCCGCGCGCTCGCGGTCGAGCCGAAACTAATCATCTGTGATGAGCCGGTCTCGGCGCTCGACGTCTCGATTCGCTCGCAGATCCTCAATCTGCTGCGCGAACTCCAGGACCGGCTCGGCCTCGCCTACATTTTCGTCTCGCATGACCTCGCCGTGGTCAAGCACATCGCCGACCATGTGGCCGTGATGAATCTCGGTCAGATCGTCGAGACGGCGGCGGCGGACGCGCTGTTCGCCGCACCCCGCCATCCCTATAGTCGGGCGCTATTGTCCGCGATCCCCGTGCCTAAACCGCGGGCAAAGCGCAGCCGGATCGTGCTTCAGGGAGAGATTCCCAGCGCGCTGAATCCGCCGCCGGGATGCCGCTTCCACACCCGCTGCCCCTATGTAGTCGAGCGCTGCCGCAGCGAAATGCCTCAGCTGCTGCCGGATGGCATCGGACATGCAACGGCGTGCCATCGAACGTCGGAACTGCCGTCGTCCGAGGCGATCGTACCGTCGGACGGGGGCTTCTCGCCGATTCTTGAAAAATTGGTCGCCGCCTTCAGCGGCGGCCCGGAAGCAGCACGCGCCGGCGGGGTTAGTTCATTGAGGACCGACCCGGCCTAGCCGTCAAACAGAGGGTGAGAGCGATGAGTTTCATGCGTTTGGCGATCCTGACGTCGGCATTGCTGACGTCGCTCGTGGGCGGCGCCCAGGCCCAGACCACACTTCGCATCGGCATCGCCGAGGACCCCGACATCCTCGACCCCAGCATCGGCCGCACCTATGTCGGCCGCATCGTATTCTCCGCCTTCTGCGACAAGTTGTTCGACATCGACGAGAAGCTGAACATCGTGCCGCAGCTCGCGCTGTCACACGAGACCTCGGCCGACGGCAAGGAGATGACGATCAAGCTCCGACCCAACGTCAAATTTCATGACGGCGAGCCGCTGGACGCGGAGGCCGCAAAGTTCTCGATCGAGCGTCATATGACGCTGCCGACCTCGTTCCGGAAGCCCGAGCTTGCCAGCGTCGACCATGTCGAGATCGTCGATCCCCTGACCATCAAGCTGATGCTCAAGACCCCCTACTCGCCGCTGATCGCCCAGCTCACCGACCGCTCCGGCATGATGGTGTCGCCGAAGGCCGCGAAGGAGGCCGGCGACAAGTTCGGCCTGCATCCGGTCTGCGCAGGACCTTACAAATTTGTCGAACGCGTCCAGCAGGACCGCATGGTGTTCGAAAAATTTGCCGACTACTGGAACAAGGACAATATCCATATCGACCGGGTCGTATTCCTGCCGATCGTCGATGCCACCGTCCGCCTCGCCAATCTGAAGTCTGGCGGACTCGATTTGATCGAGCGCGTGCTCGCCACCGATATCAAGGACGTGCGCGCCGATTCCCGGCTGGTGCTGTCGACGGCGCCCGAGCTCGGCTATCTCGGCCTGACCGTCAACATCGGTAACGACAAGACCAAGGGGCCGCTGAGCCAGTCGGCCAAAGTCCGCCAGGCGCTCGACCTTTCCATCGACCGCGAAGCCCTCAATCAGGTCGTCTTCAACGGCGAGTTCACGCCGGGCAATCAATGGGTCAGCCCGACACATCCCTATTACCAGAAGGCGCTCCCGGTCCACGGCCGTGACATCGCGAAGGCGAAAGCGCTGTTGAAGGAAGCCGGGGTCACGCTGCCCGTAACCGTGGATTACATGATCCCCAAGGGCGCGGAGAATGAAGCCGTCGCCCAGGTGGTCCAGTCGATGGCCGCGGAAGCGGGCTTCGACATCAAGATCCGCGCCGTCGAGTTCGCGACGACCTTCAAGCAGGCCCAGGCCGGCGAGTTCCAGGTTTTCCAGATCAACTGGAGCGGCCGCATCGATCCCGACGGCAATTCCTACATCTTCATGCGCAGCAAGGCGGCGCAGAATGACGGCGTGTACGCAAACCCGGATGCCGACAAGCTGATGGAAGATGGACGGATGACGTCCAATGTCGAGGAGCGCAAGGCGATCTACCAAAAGCTGGCGAAAATCCTGCTCGACGATCTGCCCATCATCTACATCTATCACCGCACGCTCCTGATCGCGCATACGACCAAGCTGCAGGGCTACAAGCAGATGCCCGACGGGCTGGTGCGGGTGGTCGGGTTGAAGTTCAAGTGATCGAGGCCGCCTCCAGAACGCGATCCGAACCATGCTGAACTTCCTCGCCCACCGCATCGCGCAGATCATCCCGACGCTGTTCTTCGTGTCGGTGCTGATCTTCTCGCTCCAGCAATTATTGCCGGGCGATCCCGCGCTGGTGATGGCCGGCGAGGAGCGAGATCCCGCCGTGATCGAACAGATCCGGCAGCAGTATAAGCTCGATAAGCCGATCCCGGTACAGTACGTCTATTGGCTCAAGGGCGTTCTATCAGGCGATTTCGGCGAGTCCCTGCGCAACAAGATGCCGGTGCGCGAGCTGATCGCGCAGAAGCTGCCGGTGACGCTCCAGCTCGGATCGATGGCGATCCTGATCGCGTTCTTCATCGGCATTCCCGCCGGCATCGTCTCCGCCGTTAAGAAGGGTACCGTCTGGGACTATGGCGCGAATTTGTTCGCGCTATGGGGCATCTCGACGCCGAATTTCTGGCTCGGCATCATGCTGATCTTCCTGTTTTCGATCGAACTTGGCTGGCTGCCGGCGTCGGGTTACGTGCCGCTCACCGAAAACTGGCGCGCGAGTCTGGCTGCCACCATCATGCCCGCCTTCGTACTCGGCAATGCGATTTCCGCGGTTTTGATGCGGCATACCCGCAGCGCCATGCTCCAGGTGCTGGAAAGCGATTATGTCCGCACCGCGCGCGCGAAGGGACTGTCGGAACGTTCGGTCATCCTCAAGCACGCCATGCGCAATGCGCTGACGCCTATCATCACGCTCGGCGCGCTCGAGCTCGGCACATTGCTGTCAGGCGCCGTGCTGACCGAACAGATTTTCTCCATTCCCGGCTTCGGTAAGCTGATCGTGGACGCGGTGTTCAACCGCGACTATGCGGTGGTGCAGGGTGTGGTGCTGGTCACAGCGACGGTTTACATTACCCTCAACCTCGTTGCCGACGTCGCCTATGTCCTCGTCAATCCGCGGCTAAGGGGCTAGGCGATGACCGACGCTGCGCTATCTACAAGTCCCACCACCCAGGCCTACGAGCTGGACAGCCCGGCGCGCCGCGCGCGGCGGCGGCTGTTCAAGCGCAAGGCGGCGGTATTTGGACTGGTCGTGATCACCTTGTTCATCGGCTTCGCGCTGCTTGCGCCACTCGTCGTGCCCTATGATCCCATAGCGACGAGCTGGAGCCTGGTCCGCAAGCCGCCCACCGCGGCGCACTGGTTCGGCACCGACGAGCTCGGCCGCGATATCCTGAGCCGTGTCGTCTACGGCGCGCGCGCATCGCTGCTCGCGGGCCTGATCTCGGTTACGATTGCGCTCGGCATCGGCGTGCCGCTCGGCCTGCTCGCCGGCTATCGTGGC
The DNA here is from genome assembly GCF_040548035.1 of Bradyrhizobium sp. LB8.2. Taxonomy (NCBI): domain Bacteria; kingdom Pseudomonadati; phylum Pseudomonadota; class Alphaproteobacteria; order Hyphomicrobiales; family Nitrobacteraceae; genus Bradyrhizobium; species Bradyrhizobium sp. LB8.2. The sequence continues at coordinate 52,583 of NZ_JBEPQV010000036.1, forward strand.
GGTTTTGTCGATGCGCTGATCAGCCGGATCACCGACGCGATGCTGGCCTGCCCGTTCCTGATCCTGGCGATCGCACTCGCCGCGTTCCTCGGTCCGAGCCTCGGCAACGCCATGATCGCGATCGGTATCTCAGCCACCCCGATCTTCATCCGCCTGACCCGCGGGCTGGTGTTGAACGTCAAGGCCGAGGATTATGTCGAGGCGGCTCGCGCGCTCGGCAATCCGCCGTGGCGGATCGCATTTTCGCATATCCTGCCGAACATCCTGCCCCCGCTTCTGGTGCAGGCGACACTGTCGATCGCCGCCGCCATCATCGCCGAAGCAGCGCTGTCCTTCCTCGGCCTCGGCCAGCAGCCACCCGCGCCGTCCTGGGGCAGCATGCTCAATGCGGCACAGCGCTTCCTGACCCAGGCGCCCTGGATGGCGATCTGGCCGGGGCTTGCGATCTTCCTCGTGGTGCTGTCGCTGAACCTGCTCGGCGACGGCCTGCGCGACGCGCTCGATCCGCGCCAGCGCTAGATCACCATCTCCCGCATCACCCGGCGGCAATCCATCTCGTATTCGAGATCGACCACCGGCGGCCGGGCATAGTGCCAGGACAGGCCGGAGCGCAGCGCGCCGCGGCGGACCAGCTCGTCGACCAGCGCGTGGTGGAAGTCGTGCACGGAATAAGCCTGCACGCCGGTCGTGTCCTTCCAGCCGAAGCCGAAGGCCGTCATCCGGTTCTCCATCTGCGAGGTCGTCGTGAAGCGGACCTTTTCGCGAAGGCCCTCCGGGCTGAGGTCGCGGTAGCGCACGGTACGCTCGACATAGGATCCGCTACCCTCGCGCGCTTCGGCGCCGCCGGCGATCACGAAGCTCGGCGTCCTCGAGCTCGTCGGCCGCGTGAAGGAGAACGCATAGAACGACGGCTCGGCCGGCGGATCGATCTCGGGACAGACATTGCTGCGCGCCACCGGATTCGTGGTGCCGTCGAAGATGCCCCATTCGGACAGCGTCTTAACATAATGCAGGTTGAACGCGCGAAAACCGTCCTCGCTGAAGGCCGCCGGTGAGCGCAGCTCACAGGCGCAGAACGCCGTCAGTGGCCGCCCCGCCTCCTGGATGTATTTCGCCGCAAGCGCAAACCCTTCCGCGAGCGGCACCGGGCGGTCGAAGCGGACGCGCTCGATCTCATAGCCGTCATCCGCGGCCGCACCGGCTGAATACTGGAACACGGACGGGATAAAGCGGTAATTGCCGGCGGAAAATTCGCGTGTCATGTCGGACTCCTATTCCAGTTGCATGCGAATACCCTTGGCACCGTTGAGCAGGCGCTTCAGGTGAAAGCCGGCGAGGGAGTCGTCGGCATGCATTCCGACCAGCGCGGCAAAGGCCGGCATGGCGGCGCCGTCACCGGCCTCCATCTTGGCAAAAGCCTCGGAATACAGCGCCGTTTCCGGCGCAGCGAATTGGGCCTGCGCCAACGGCTCGAACGCCCGCAACGGCTCGCTGCGTCCGCGCAGCAACAGCTCGCCGACGGGACGACCTTGAAAATTCTCAGCCGCTTTGGCGACGCTGGCACTGACGCAAATCCGTGTGCCCAGATGCTTGTTTGCGGCTTCCAGCCGCGCCGCGATGTTGATGGAGTCCCCGTACGCGGTGTAGTCGAAGAACCGGTTGCCGCCGAAATTGCCGACCAGGGCCGGCCCGGCGTGAACGCCGATACGGGTGGTGCCGAAATTCACGCCTCTCGTCTTCCAGCGTGCGGAAAAATCCTCCGCCCAGGCGTCGAGACCGTGCGCGCAGGCGACTGCGCGTGTCGCATAATCGGGCTGATCGCCGGGCGCGTTGAAGAGCACCTGGATCGCATCGCCGATGATCTTGGCAACTGTCCCCTCATGGGCGAAGACGACCTCGGTCATCCCGCCGACATATTCGTTGAGAAGCGCGCCCAGCGTCTCCGGCGGCGCACTCTCGACCAGCGAGGTGAAGCCGGTAATGTCGGTGAAGATGGTCGCTACATCGCGCCACTGTACTTCGATTCCCTTACCTTCGCTCCCTGCCGCGAGACGCTTGGCGAGCTCGGGCGAGAAATGACGCGACAGCGCGGCGTGGGCGCGCTCCGCCTCCGCCTGGCGGCCTCGCACCTCACGCAGCATTTCGATGTGGCGGATGGTCTTCTGGATCGTCATCTCCAGGTCGGCGAAGTCGATCGGTTTGGTCAGGAAGTCGAACGCACCGCGGTTCATCGCAGTGCGGATATTGCTCATGTCGCCATAGGCCGACACGATGATGGTGGACTTCTTGTCTTCGGCTTCCTGGAGCTTCGCCAGCAGCGACAGCCCGTCCATCCGCGGCATGTTGATGTCGGAGACGACCATGTCGACATGCGGATTCTGCTCGAGCGACTGCAGCGCCTCGAGGCCATCGCGCGCGAACATGATGGTCACCAGCCCATCGCGAATCTGCCTGCGGAATTTTTGCAGGACCAATGCCTCGAGATCCGGCTCGTCGTCGACGAAGAGAATGGTCGCGGTCATGCGGCTTGCTCGAGCCTCGTGTCGATTTCCTGCCGCAGCAGCGCGAAATCGATCGGCTTGGTGAGAAGTCCGACCGCGCCGCGCTCGATCGCCTTCCGGCGCGTCTCTGCATCGCCATAGGCGGTGATCATGATGACGGGAACGTCAGGATGCGCGTCACGCACCTTCGGCAGCATGTCGAGCCCGCTCATGCCGGGCATGTTGATGTCTGACAGGATCAGGAGCAACGAGGGATCGCGAACCTCGGCGGCGAGCTTCAGCGCATCGGGCGCAGACGGCGCGAATTCCATCTGGAAGCGGCCGGCGCGCAGGTCGCGCCGGAACTGCTGCCGGAACAGCGTCTCGACGTCGGGTTCGTCATCGACGACCAGGATGTAAACGTTCAAGACTTGCCTCCGGAAGTGTCGCCCGCCGCCATTATGCGCGGCAGGGTGATGATGAACTCGGTGAATACTCCGGGCTCGGTGTTCACGTCGATGGTACCGCCGTGCTGATTCACGACGATGTCATGGCTCATGGAAAGGCCGAGCCCGGTGCCCTCGCCGGCCGGCTTGGTGGTGAAGAAGGGATTGAACATCTTCTCCTTCACCTCGGGCGGAATCCCGGTGCCATTGTCGCGAATACGTATCTCGAGCTTATCGCCGAGATTTTTCGTTTCCGCGCGCAAGGTGGGCTCGAAGGCGTCTGCGGCGTTCTCCTTGCGCTTGGCTGTGGCGTAGAAGCCGTTCGAGATCAGATTGAGGAAGACGCGAGTGATTTCCTGCGGATAAATATCGACCATGCCCGCCGCGGGGTCGAAGCCGCGCTCGATCGTGACGTTGAAGGCGGGTCTTTCGGCACGCGCGCCATGATAAGCGAGATTGAGGCTCTCTTCCACGATCGCGTTGATATCGCTGGGGCGATGCTCGCCGGAGCCCTCGCGCGAATGCAGAAGCATGTTCCTGACGATGGAATCGGCGCGCTTGCCGTGCTGCACCACCTTTTCGAGATTGCTCTTGAGCATGCCGGTCAGCTCTTCGACCTCTTCCTTGGTCTTGCCTTCGAGCGAGGCCGTTTGCAGGGCCTCGTTGAGCTCGTCGATCAACTCCGTCGACACCGACGAGAAATTGTTGACGAAATTGAGCGGGTTCTTGATCTCATGCGCGATCCCCGCCGTGAGCTGACCGAGCGACGCCAGCTTCTCGGTTTGGACCAGGCGGTCCTGCGCGGCGCGCAGATCTTCGAGGGATTGCGACAGCTCCGTCGTACGCTTGCGCAACTCGTTCAGCAGTCGCGTGTTCTCGATAGCGATGACGGCTTGCTTCGTGAAATTCTCAACCAACGCGATTTGCTTATCGGTAAACGGCCGGACCTCCTTGCGATAAACTGCGAGCGTTCCGATCAGCTCGTTTTCCCTGATCATGGGCACTATGACGATCGTGCGGGCGCCGGCCACGTCGGAGATTCCACGAATGGTCGGACCTCCGGCAAGATAGGCCGGAGTTTCCTGCACATCATGAACATGGACGACCCGGCGTGTCCTGACGACCACAGCAAGTGCGCTCTCCGGATGAGGACGGATCGGCAGGTCTTTTCGCGAAGCCGCGAACGCAGGCGGCACATTGTAATCCGCAACAATCGTGAAACTCTCGCCATTCCACAGATTCATTACGCCGAAACTCGCGCCACAGACGCGTGTGGCATTCTCGAGCATCTTGTGGAACACCGGTGTGAGTTCGCCCGGGGACGAACTGATGACCTGCAACACTTCCGACGTAGCGGTCTGTTGCTCGAGCGACTCGGTCAACTCAGCCGTTCTCACCTCGACCTTTTTTTCCAAATCCGCATAGGATTCCTGCAGGCGCTCGCCCATGTGGTTGAACTGGTCCGCGAGCCCCTCGAGCTCGTCGCCGGTCCTGATCGAGATCCGCTGGGAGAAATCGCCGCCGCCGATGCGCTCGGCGCCGCTCCGCAGCGCCTGGATCGGCCCGACCATGCGACGCGCCAGGAATATCCCGGCGAGCACCGCGAAGATCGACGCCGCGAGCAGCACGAAGGCAAGCCGTTCCAACGCAGCATAGAGCGCCGCATAGGCTTCCTCGACCGGCATCTCGACGAACATGGTCCAGTGCAGCGGCGCGATCGGAGCCGACGCGGTCAGCACTTTCTGTCCCTGGATGTTGCGCGCTTCGGAAAGCGCATCGAGCGTGGCGCCGCCTCCGGCCAGCGCGGCGCGCACCTGCGCGAGACCAGACATGTCGGTGTTGCGCAGGACCAGGCTGATATCGGGGTGCGCGATCAGGCGTCCCTCCGGACCGACCACGTAGGCGTGTCCGTGCTCGCCGACCTTGATCTGGGACACGACGTCCCAGATCAGCTTGAGATTGACCTCCGCGACGCTGACGCCCGCATCCTTGCGCGACCCGGCCTGCGCCAGTGTCATGTACGGCTCGGACTCCCTGCGGAAATAGACCGGGCCGTAAAAAACCTTGTGCGCGACCGCCTCGGTGAACTTCGGATCGTCCGACAGGTCGATCCCGCTGTCGATCGCGTCCATGGCGAGCCGCGAGACCCGCAGCCGCTCCCTGCCGGTCGCATCGATCTGGGCGAGCTCGGTGATGGCGGGCACCTGGCGCAGCAGCCGTAGCGCGTCGAACCGGCGCTGCTCGATCGAGCTCGCCGACCATGGCAGCTGCGTGGTCCAGCCGAGTTGGCTCTCGATCTCCTTGATGAACTGACCGATCTTGGCCGCAGCCGCCTCGGCCTGTTCATGCTGAACCCGGATCAGCGCGGCCTTGTGCTCGCGATAATAGAAGAAGACCTCGAACAGGCCGTTGGCCAGCAGCGCGATGGCGACGACGGCCACGAACAGCGCGACATATTTGGTAAAGAGCCGGGTCCTGATCCCCTGCCCTGGCGTCGTGCCGGACGCGACGCCAGCCGGCGCCGCAGTCGGCAGCGCCCGTGCTTGCGGAGTATCGGGGTGGAGGGAAAGGCTCATCCCGCCGAACCTAGCAAGAAGACCGGACCTTGTCTCTCGCGAGCGCGGGAAAGCCTGATGGCAATCGGACCCCCGGGGCAAATAGAAAAGGGCGGCAGCGGATTGCCGCTGCCGCCCTCGGGTTAGCTTACCTGCGTCCTCAGGTTGGCCGCAGCGCCTTGGAGCCGAGGTCGAGATCGTTGACCTGCTTGTTCCGCTCGGAATCGGCCGCCGCGCGATGGTCGGTCGCCAGCACCACGTAAACCGCGGGCAGCACGAACAACGTGAACAGCGTGCCGATCGACATGCCGGCGACGACCACCAGACCGATCGAGAAGCGGCTGGCCGCGCCCGCGCCGGTCGCGGTCAGGAGCGGGATCAGGCCCGTCACCATCGCGGCCGTGGTCATCAGGATCGGCCGGAGACGGATGCGGGCCGACATTTCGATGGCTGAGCGGCGATCGAGCCGCTCGTTGATCTGGAGCTCGTTGGCGAACTCGACCATCAGGATGCCGTGCTTGGTAATCAGGCCCACCAAAGTCAGCAGTCCGACCTGGGTGTAGATGTTCATGGTCGCCACGCCGAAGAACAGCGGGATCAGTGCGCCGACGATCGCCATCGGCACCGAGATCATGATGACCAGCGGATCTCGCAAGCTCTCGAACTGCGCCGCCAGCACCAGGAAGATGATAATCAGCGCGAAGCCGAAGGTGACCGCGAGCTGGTTGCCTTCCTGCACATATTGCCTGCTGTCAGCTAGATAATCATGGCTGAAACCTTGCGGCAGGTTTTTGGCCTCGCTCTCGAGGAAGTCGACCGCCGCACCGACTGTCACGCCGGGCATCGGCACCGCCGAGAAGGTCGCCGAATTGAGCTGATTGTAATGTGTCAGCGAATTCGGCTCGGTCTTGGTCTCGATCGACACCACCGTCGAGAGCGGAAGCTGCTGGCCGGTGTTGGTTGTCACGTAGTAGCCGGCGAGCGATTCCGGCGAGAGCCGCTGGCCGCGCGGCACCTGCGGGATGACCTGATAGGAACGGCCCTCGAGATTGAAGCGGTTGATGTAGTTGCCGCCGAGCAGCACCGCGAGCGTGCTGCCGAGGTTCTGCATGTTGACGCCGATATCCTGGGCCTTGGTGCGGTTGATCGTCACCTTCACGTTCGGCTGGTTGTAGGCAAGGTCGCTGTCGGAGACGATGAACATTCCGCTCTTGCGGGCGGCGGCCTTTAACTTCTCCATCTGTTCATAGACCGTCTGGAAACTGGCGGTGGAGTTGATGACCATCTGCACCGGCAGGCCGCCCGGACCGCCCGGGAGCGGCGGCAGGTTGAACGCGAACGCCTGCACGCCCTCGATCTTGGAAAGCTCGGCCTGCACCAGCGACTTCAGCTGGATCGACGAGCGCTTGCGCTCCTCCCACGGCTTCAGCAGCATGCCGGCGATACCGCCCTGCGGGCCGTTGATGCCGTTCAGCACGAAGCGAAGATCGGTCTCGGGGAACTTCTGGAATTCCTTGTCGAGCTTCTCGCCGTAAAAGTCGACGTAGTCGATGTTGGCGTATTTCGGCGCCTTGGTCACCGCGAACACGATGCCCTGGTCTTCCTCGGGCGCCAGCTCCTTCGACGTGTGCATGTAGAGGAAGCCGACCAGCCCGAGGATGGTCACCGCAAACAGGCCGGTGATGGCCTTGTAGTCGAGCGAGCGATCGAGCCTGCGTCCGTACCACCGCGTCAGCGCGCCAAACACCTTGTTGACCAACTTGGCGAAGCGGCCCTCTTCGGTGTTCTTCAGAAGCACCGAGCACATCATCGGCGACAGCGTCAGCGCGATCACGCCGGACACGATCACCGAGCCCGCAAGCGTGAAGGCGAATTCGCGGAACAGCGAGCCGGTCAGGCCGCCAAGGAAACCGATCGGCGCGTACACGGCCGCGAGCGTGATGGTCATCGAGATGATGGGACCGACGATTTCGCGCGCGCCTTCCAGCGACGCCTGCACCGGCGTTTTCCCCTCCTCCAGATGGCGATGGATGTTCTCCACCACCACGATGGCGTCGTCGACCACGAGGCCGATCGCGAGCACCATCGCAAGCAGCGTCAGCAAATTGAAGCTGAACCCCAGCGCCAGCATCAGCGTGCAGACGCCGATCATCGACAGCGGGATGGTGACGACGGGAATGATGACCGAGCGGAACGAGGCCAGGAACAGGAAGATCACCACGATCACGATGATCACGGCCTCGCCCAGCGTCTTCTCCACCTCGTCGATCGAAGATTGGATGAACTTGGTCGAATCGTAGGCGACCTTCATCTTCATCGACGGCGGCAGATTGCGCTCCAGCTCAGGGAACAGCGCCCGCACGCCCTTGACCAGGGTCAGCGGGTTGCCCTGCGGCGTTGCCTGCACACCGATAAAGATCGCGTGCTCGCCGTTGAAGGCAACGCTCGCGTCTGTGCTTTGGGCCGCAAGCTCGACGGTGGCGATGTCCTCCATCCGCACGAAGCCGCCGTCCTTGGCCTTGACGATCATCTTCTTGAACTGGTTGACGTCGGTCAGGCCCGTATTCGTCGATACGTTCGAGACAATCAGATAGCCCTTGGTCTGCCCCGCCGCGGACTGGAAGTTGTTGGCGGTGATCGCGGCCGCGACGTCCGCAGGCGACACGTTGCGGCCCGCCATCTTCAGGGGATCAAGCCACAGCCGCATCGCAAAGGTCTGGCCACCGAGAATGTCGGCGGAGGCCACGCCGTCGACGGTCGACAGCACCGGTTGCACAACGCGCGTCAGATAGTCTGATATCGCCGAGCCCGACAGCTCTTCGGACGAGAATCCGAGATACATCACGGCCGTGGTCTGGCCCGTGGTCTTGGTGACGATCGGATCGTTGGATTCCTTCGGGATCAGGTATTTGACCGAGTTGGTCTTGGCCAGAACCTCGGTCAGCGCCTGGTTCGGATCGAAATTCAGCTTGATGTAGACCTGGATCGTCGAGGTGCCGAGCACCGAGGACGAGGTGATGTAATCGACACCTTCGGCGGAAGCGACCGCCTGCTCGATCGGCGTCGTGATGAAGCCCTGGATCAGGTCCGCGGATGCGCCCGGATAGACGGTCGTGATGTTGATGACCGTGTTCGACAGCTTCGGATATTGCCGGATCGGCAGCGTCGTTGCCGCGCGCAGGCCGATCAGCAGGATCAGCAGGCTGACGACGATCGACAGGACCGGGCGTTTGATGAAAATATCAGTAAAGCGCATCGCGGCGATCTCGATTTCGTTGACTTGCAAAGCGCATGACCCGGCCGGGCCGGATCATGCTGCGACGTGTGCGATGTCAGTATCGCGGCGGCTGCGCCGGGATCTGCGGAGCCGGGTCGGTCGAAATCGACACCGCCGCGCCCGATTGCAGCTTGAGCTGGCCGACGGCGACGACCTTGTCGCCCGGCTTCACGCCCTTGACGATTTCGACGCGGCCTTCGACCCGGTTGCCGGTCTGCACGAAAGTGCGCACCGCACTCAGGCTGGTCTTGCCGTCCTCTTCCTTCTTCTCGGTAATCACGAACACCGAGTCGCCGTACAGCGTGTAGTCGACCGCCGTCTCCGGCACGGTGACCACGGCCGGCTTGTCCGGCAGCACCACAGTGGTGGTCACGAACATGCCGGGCTTCAGGATCTTCTCCGGATTGGAGATGGTCGCCTGCACGCGGATGTTGCGGGTGTCGGTCGAGATCTGCGGCTCGATCGTGGTGATCTTGGCGTCGAAGGTGCGGCCCGGATAGGCGTCGACCTTCAGCCGAACCGGCTGACCGACCTTGAGGTTGCCCGAGTCCTTTTCCGTCACAGTGAAGTTGGCCCACAGCTCCGACAGATCGGTCAGCGAAACGATGGCCGTGCCGGCTGTCAGATACTGGCCGACCTCGACCTTGCGGACGCCGAGATCGCCGGAGAACGGTGCACGCACCAGCTTCTGCGAAATCAATGCCTCGGTCTTGGCAATTCCGGCCATTGCCTGGTCGTAGGCAGCCTGCGCCTGATCAACGGTCGCCTGCGGACCGAACTGGCGCGACGCCAGTTGCTTGGCGCGGTCGAGCGACAGCTGCGCAACGGTTGCCTGCGCCTTGAAGCTCGCGAGATCGCCCTGCTCGGCCGCGTCGAACAATTGCACCAGCGGCGTGCCGGCCTCGACATGCGTGCCCGGCTCGAACTTGATCTCGGTGACGCGGCCGTTGACGTCGGCGCTGACATCGACCTGGTGCACGGCGGCGAGACCACCGACCGCGGTCAACAGGTTCGGCACCACCTCGGACTTCGCCTCGGCGGCGCTGACCGCGACCGGCGGCGGCTTGTTGTTGGCGAAGAACTGCTTGATCATCTGGCCGCGGAAATAATTGAACCAGACGAGGCCACCGACCAGCACGCCCAGAAGCGTTCCGACGATAACGAACCAGAGCACCGGCCGGACCGGACGCTTGGGAGCCTTGGTGTCGATCGGTTCGCCCGAAATCTTGTGTTCGGTTACGATGTTCATGTCATGCGCTTTCTGCAATCGCCGTCTTGCCCGCATCCGCGGCCTGGTCGCGGCCCAAATGCGACGCAATTGCGGCGTCGTTAAGTCCGATACCCCTCAGGAGAAACTCGCAGAGCTGCCGCTCGAGGTCGTTCGCCTTGCCATAAGCGAGACACGGCGTGGCCGGCAGCCTGGTCAGCGCAGCCGTCATCGCCGTGTGATGCGCAAACCAGAACAGGTTGAGCGGTTCGCCGTTGTATGGCCGCGCGTCCCCGGCGGCAACCGCACGCTTGAGCGAGGCGACGAAGACCGCCCCGATCAGCGTTTCGATCTTGGCATATAGCAAACGGGCGAATTCGCCGTCATCCAAATGACTCGTGGCCATCAGTCGCAGGCGCTGGGCTTCTTCCCGGTCGGGCCCGTCAGCGATCTGAAGGAAATGTCCGACCATGCCGCGGATCACTTCGACCAGGGTGACGGTCGAGGGCTCCCGTTCGAGCAGATCCATGAGCGCCGGGTCAGCCTCGCATTCGTCGCTGAGAATTTCGGCGTACAGCGCGGCCTTGGACGGGAAATGCTTGAACAGCAGCGCTTCGGAAATGGCAGCGGCGGCCGCCACGCTCTTGGTCGTGGTGCCGGTATAGCCGTGTCGGGCAAAGCAACGCTTTGCGGCGCCGAGGATCAATTGACGCCTCAGGTCGCTCGTCATACGCAGTGAGCTCATGCTAGTGAGTAAGCACTCACCCACGTAAAAGTCAAGCACTATGCTGCAACGCAACCTAAATGCGTTGTAATTTCAGTGGAAATTGATCTTGCCCACAGGGCCCCCGTGCAGGACGGGGCCGCTGGGGAAACCCGCCTAGATCGGCTGAAAGCCGAGGTCGCCGCGGATCCGGTTGAGAATGTAAGTCCCATCCCGACTTGGCAAGATCCGCTCCAGATTGGCGCTGTCGATTTTCACGTTGGCGAATCGTGGTCCGGCCGAGACGTCGTGGACGCCTTTGGCGAAGGCCTCGACCTCGGCCATGGTTGTCACAGACCGGCTATCCCCGATGCCGCAGGCCCTGGCGACGCCGACGAGGTCGGCGGCGGCCGAGGTGTGGCTGGTCTGGCCGCCGGTCTCGCCATAGGCCTCGTTGTCGAGCACTGCGATCGAGAGGTTGGACGGCTTCTGCAGGCCGATGGTGGCGAGGCTGCCCAGCCCCATCAGCATCTCGCCGTCACCGGTGATGACGAGCACCGGCAGTTTTGGCTGCGCCAGCGCGAGCCCGAGGCCGATCATCGCCGCGCCACCCATGCCGCCCCAGAGATAGAAGTTGCGCGCGTGGTCGCCGGCCGCGCACATGTCGTTGGTGGAAGCTCCGAGGCCGCCGATCGCAACCACGTCCTTGCGGTTCGCAAGCAGCGCGGACACCACCTGACGGCGGTCGAGAAGATTGGCCTTGCTCATTTGGTGAAAACCTTGGCGCCGATCAGGCGTTGCGACAGCAGGACAGCGGTGGGCGTAAGGGCGTTGTAGGCCTGTCCAGCCGCCGCCTCCAATACGGCCGGCACCTCGGCCGCGTTCGAGGCACGCAGCACCTTGACGCCTGATAGTTCCAATACGCCCTGCGTGGTCGATCCCATCGGCACCTGCCACGGATTGAACTCGCCCCACTCGCCGCGCATGGTCACCAGCGTGAGGAACGGAAAGCGCAGGATCGGGATCAGCGACAGCATGTTGATGCAATTGCCGACGCCGCTCGACTGCATCAGCAACACACCGCGCTGTCCGCCGGTCCAGGCGCCGGCCAGCAGCGCCACGCCCTCCTCCTCCGTCGTCAGCGGAATGCCGCGCATCATGGACGAGGCCAGCACGCGCTCGATCAGCCTCGAATGGCCGGCGTCGGGCACGTAGGGCACCTGCCGGACGCCGAAGCGTTGCAAGGTCGCGAAAATATCGTCGGGCCAATGAGTGCTAGACTCGGCGGCCGTGTCGGCAGCGTCAGCGCGGGCGTGCATTTTCCTGTCCGGTCGGCTTGCAAATCACGACACGACTGTAGACGGTGACCCGCGTCGCTCGAAAGAGCGAAAACAGCATATCGGACTCAACCGGCGAGTATGGCGGCATGAACGCAAGTGCGAATGAACTGGCAGCCAAGTTCGATCTGGAGAAGCTGACGTCCGACTTCTACGCCGATCCCTACCCGACCTATCGTGCACTGCGGGAGAACGAACCGGTCAGGCGCCTGCCCAACGGCACCGTGTTCCTGACCCGCTATGACGATCTCGTCACGACCTACAAAAACACAAAATCGTTCAGCTCGGACAAGAAGCGCGAGTTCGCGCCGAAATACGGCGACACCCCGCTCTACGAGCACCACACCACCAGCCTCGTCTTCAACGATCCGCCGGCGCATACGCGCGTGCGGCGCCTGATCATGGGCGCGCTGTCACCGCGTGCGATCGCGGGGATGGAGCCTGATATCATCAAGCTGGTTGACGGCCTGCTCGACGCCATCGCCGCCAAAGGTGATTGCGAACTGATCGAAGACTTCGCCGCATCGATCCCCATCGAGGTGATCGGCAATCTGCTCGACGTTCCCCATGACGAGCGCGAGCCGCTGCGCGACTGGTCGTTGGCGATCCTCGGTGCGCTCGAACCGGTGGTGTCGCCGGAAGTGGCTGCCCGCGGCAATAAAGCCGTGACGGAATTTCTCGCTTATCTCTCGACGCTGGTCGTGCGCCGTCGCGAAAGGCCCGGCAATCCCGAACGCGACGTGCTGACGCGACTGATCCAGGGAGAAGGTAATGGCGAGGAGAACGGCGAGCGGCTGACCGAGAAGGAGTTGCTGCACAATTGCATCTTCCTGCTCAATGCCGGCCACGAGACCACCACCAACCTGATCGGCAACGGCCTCGTGACGCTCGACCGGAATCCGGATCAGAAACAGCGCTTGATCGGCCATCCGGATTTGATCAAGCCTGCGGTCGAAGAGATGCTGCGCTACGAAAGCTCTAACCAACTCGGTAACCGCATGACCACGGAGCGGGTCGAGCTCGGCGGCGTCATGCTCGACGCCGGCACGTCGATTACGCTTTGCATCGGCGCTGCCAACCGCGATCCGGCACAGTTTCCGGACCCCGAGAGATTCGACGTCGCGCGCACGCCGAACCGGCATCTCGCCTTCGCCACCGGCGCGCATCAATGCGCCGGCATGGCGCTGGCGCGGCTGGAAGGCGCCATCGCGGTCTCGCGCTTTTTGGCGCGCTTCCCGAACTACGCCGTGAGCGGACAGCCGGTGCGGGGCGGACGGGTGCGGTTCCGCGGATTTTTGAGCGTGCCCTGCGCGATCGGCTGAGGCCTCAGCGCCGCTGCGCGCAACGGATTATTCCGAAGGCCTAAACCACCGTCTTGTGCCGCGCGATACAGATCTGCAGCACCTCGTCGATCGGTTTGTCCCACCAGCCGTTAGAGAAGATTTCGATCTCCGAATAGCCGGCAAAGCCCTGCGCCTCGACCGCTTCGCGCACCGATTTGATGTCGATGACGCCGTCGCCCATCATGCCACGGTCGTTGAGGATGTCTTTCGTCGGCACCAGCCAGTCGCAGACATGAAAGGCCAGCAGGCGATCCTTGCCGGCGCGCGCGATCTGCTCCATCAGTTCGGGGTCCCACCAGATGTGATAGACGTCGAGCGCGACACCGAGCATGCCGCTGCGATCAGGATCAAGCCGGTCGCAGATGTCGAGCGCCTGCTTCGTCGTGTTGACGCAGGCGCGGTCCGCCGCATAGGCCGGATGCAGCGGCTCGATCGCCAGCGGCAGCTTTGCCTGTTTGGCGTAGTCGAGCATCTCGGCGAGCGCTTCCTCGACCTGCGTCCGCGCGCCGGCGATGTCCTTCGACGCCTCGCTGCCCGGCCGCGAATATTGCGGCAGGCCGCCGACGACGAGCACGATGCAGGGTGCTCCCAGCGCCTTGGCTTCGTCGACGCAGCGCCGGTTGTCGTCGCGCACCTCATCTCGGCGCGCAGCGTCGGATGTGAACATGCCGCCGCGGCAATAGCCCGATAGGTCGAGACCGGCATCGCGCACCGCACGCGCGGCACGATCGAGGCCGGCGGCGGCGACCTGGTCGCGCCAGGGATCGATGGCGCGGATGCCGTGACGCGCGCAGGCGTCGATGATCTCTACGAGATCACCCTGCGTGCGGACCGTCGCCGTGTTCAGCGACAGCCAGCGGTGGTCGGGCGAGAAATCACGCATCAGGATTCGATCCCGTGCGAGGCCAGCACGGTTTTCATCCGGCGTGTCGCCAGTTCGGGATTCGCGAGCAGGCCGGCCTGATCGGCCAGACGGAACAGCTCGGCCAGATGCAGCGTGGACCGCGTGCTCTCCTGACCGCCGACCATGGTGAAATGGTCCTGATGGCCGTTGAGATACGCCATCAAGACAACGCCGGTCTTGTAGAAGCGCGTCGGCGCCTTGAAGATGTGGCGCGACAGCGGCACCGTCGGTCCCAGCACATCGTGGAAGCCGGCCTCGTCGCCGGCGGCCAACCGCGACAGCGCATAGGACGCCGCCGGCGCGATCGCATCGAAGATGCCGAGCAGCGCGTGCGAGAAGCCTTCGCCGTCGCCGGCGATCAGCTCCGCATAGTTGAAGTCGTCGCCGGTGTACATCTTGATGCGCTTGTCGAGACGCCGGCGCATGTCGATCTCGCGCTGCTTGTCGAGCAACGAAACCTTGACGCCGTCGATCTTGGTCGCGTTGTCGTTGATGATGGCGACCGCCGTGTCCATCGCCTTATCGAGATCGTTGGTGCCCCAATAGCCCGTCAACGCCGGGTCGAACATGTCGCCGAGCCAGTGGATGATCACGGGCTCGCGAACCTGTGACAGCACACGGTCATAAACCTTCGCATAGTCGTCAGCATTGCGGCCCAGCTTCGCCAGTGCGCGCGACGCCATCAAAATGATGCGACCACCGACCTTTTCGACCGCCGAAATCTGCTCCTCATAGGCGCGGATCACATCGTCGAGATTCTTCGCATCCTCGACCGCGAGATGATCGGTGCCGGCTCCCGAGAACACCAGCGCGTTGCGGCGCTTGGCAGCAGACACCGAACGCGTGATCAGCTCCAGCGAAGTCGGCCAATCCAGCCCCATGCCGCGCTGCGCGGTGTCCATGGCTTCGGCGACGCCGAGCCCGAGGTCCCAGACATGCTCACGGAAGGCGATGGTCTTGTCCCAGTCGACGGCAACCGAAAGCCAGGGATCGTTGTCGGCGAAAGGATCGACCACCGTATGCACCGCCGAAAATGCGATGCGATTCAGCGGTCCCTCGAGCTTTGCGGGAAACGTTCGCGACGCCGCGAGCCGGTAGGTCTCGATCGAACGATCGGCTTTCGGCAGCTTGAGCGACAGGGACGACGTTGAAGGGACAGGCTTGGGCAGGACGGGCTTATTCATTGTTCCCTCCTCAGACCTTGATCGGGGCGACGTCGATCCAGCGCCGCTCCTTCCAGCTCTTCAACGCGCATTCGGCGAGCTGCACACCCTTGACGCCTTCGAGCAGCGTGAACTTGTAGGGCGCATCCTCGTAGACGTGGCGGATGAACATCTCCCACTGCTCCTTGAAGCCGTTGTCGTAGGTGACATTATCCGGCAGTTTCTGCCAATCGCCGTAAAAGTCATGCAGCCGCTTCTCGTCGGGATTCCACACCGGCCGGGGTGTTGCCTGCCGCGCCTGGATCATGCAGTCCGAAAGGCCGGCGACTGCCGAGCCGAGCGTGCCGTCGACCTGGAAGGTGACGAGATCGTCGCGATGGACGCGCGTCACCCAGGACATGTTGATGTGGGCGATGGCGCCGCCCTTGAGCTGGAACGTCGCATAGGCGGAGTCGTCGGCGGTCGCTTTGTACTTCTTGCCCTGCTCGTCGAAACGCTCGGGAATGTCGGTGTTGCCGATGCAGCTCACGCTCTCGACCTCGCCGAAGAGATTGTCGAGCACGTAGCGCCAATGGCAGACCATATCGAGGATGATGCCGCCGCCGTCCTCGTCGCGGTAATTCCATGACGGCCGCTGCGCCTCCTGCCAACCACCTTCGAACACCCAATAGCCGAACTCGCCGCGTACCGAGAGGATGCGGCCGAAGAAGCCGGAGTCACGCAGGAAGGCGATCTTTTTCAGGCCCGGCAGGAACAGCTTGTCCTGCACCGTGCCGTGCTTGACGCCCTTGGAATTGGCGAGCTTGACGACCTCGAGCGCTGCCTCGAAATTCGTCGCGATCGGCTTCTCGCAGTAGACATGCTTGCCGGCATTGATGGCCTGGGTGAGCAGACCGGGGCGCGCCTGCGTGGTCGCAGCGTCGAAAAACATGGTGTCGTTCTTGTCGGCGAGCGCCGCGTCGAGGTCGGTGGTCCAGCGCGTGATGTTGTAGCGCTTGGCCAGCCCCTCGACCTTCTCGGCGCTGCGGCCGACCAGGATCGGATCGGGCAACACGCGATCGCCGTTCTTCAAACGGACGCCGCCCTGCTCGCGGATCGCGACGATCGAGCGAATCAGATGCTGGTTCAGGCCCATGCGGCCGGTGACGCCGTTCATGATAAGGCCGAGGCGTTGGGTGGTCATACCGATTGCTCCCTAGGTGATTTTGGCTGTTCGAGCAGGCGCAGTGCCGACCAGTCCGGATGGACCGACGTCGCAAAACCCGCTCGGTTGAGCGATCCCGTCAGGAGATCGCCGTTGTGAATGGAGAGCCGGATGCCCTGCCCGGCATCGGCGTAGAGATCGGGATGTGCTGCCGCGAAGGCCTCGGCTTCTGCGGCGGGCGCCTCGCCAAAGCCGTCGACATAGTGATGGCCGTTGCGCTCGGCGTGCGTGATGCCAAGGAAGGCGCCGAGCGCGAGGTCCTGCTGCACGGCAAGACCCGCCTGACAAGTGAGATCTTCGCCGGTGACGAAGAACGTCTCGGCTCCGGAAGTCCACTGCGCTGCGCGGGTCGCGTTGAGGACCGACTTGTACAAACCCTTGCAGGACTTCGAGGAGATGCCGCGATAGCCGAGCGGTCTCATTTTGAGAAATGCATCATAGGAATCATCTGCCTCGTCGATGATGAAAGCCCGCTCGGCAAGCGAGCCGAGCGCGGTCTGCCAAGTGATGTCGCGCGGCATCGGCTGCTCGATATAGAGCAGTCTGGCCGCGATCGGCCGCAGCGCTACATCGCCGTCAAGCCGGTCAATCAGCGCACGCAGCGCGGCGAGGTCGGCATATTGTTCGTTGGCGTCGAGTGAGACCTTGTAGTTGTGATCCAACGTACCGAGCTCCTTGCCGATACGCACCAGCCGTGTCGCGTCGCCTTCCGGATCGCCCGATAGCTTGAGCTTGAAATAGCGTGCGCCGGCATTTTCGCGCGCATCGGCCACGCCGCCGTCTCCCTCGATCTTGTCATCGAGCCCGACCGTGTGTCGGATGGCGACGCGCGGCAAGGGCGTTCGTTCCTTCAGAAACCCGGCGATGGCGGCGCCGGTCAGATCGAGCGACATCCGCTCATCGATGCCGGCAATGTTGCACGCCATGCCGTCGAAAAAGCTCGTTCCGGCCGCGCGCAGGAGCGCGTCGAGGATCGCCTTGTCGATTTCCGCCGGGCCGTAGCCCGCAGCAAGCGGCGGAATGTTCTCCTCCGCGCACGCTTTGACTTGGGCGCCGATGCACAAGGCATGCAGTCCAAACGCGGTTCGAAAATCGGTCTGCGCAAGATATAGACCACGCGCGATCTGAAGCGAGCGGCGCAAGCCGTCGACCGTCTGAGCCGGCGACAGCTCCGGCCGCTTGTCGAACCATTTGGGGACCAGCAGCTCGGCGCTGGCGCCGACCGCGGTCCCCTTGCCTTCGACCTCGATCTCGACCCGCGCGAACAGCTGCGGCGTCGCGTTGATCGTGATCGCGCCAAAGCGGAACGGCCGCGCGAAATGCACGGGTCGCTCGAAAAATGCGATATCTCGCAGCTTCAGGCGCGGTGACATGGTGCTTTGCCATATGAAGTTGATGGAGACAGATTTGGCCGCAGCGACGGTGCACCTCTCCCGCCTGCGGGAGAGGTCGGCGCGCAGCGCCGGGTGAGGGTTCTTTCCTCTTGGAGGTTTCGCATTGCGGAAGCACCCTCTCCGCAACCCTTCCCCGCAGGCGGGGGAGGGAGCGCACCGTGCTTGTGGTCACGAAGAAAGGACATCACATCAGGCTCTAGTCCAACGCCCCTTGTGAAAAGAAATGCTTGCGGATGCGTTGCACGAGTTCGGTGAAAACAGGATCAGCCATCACGTCGAGCGAACGTGGACGCGGCAGTGGCACGTCGTAGATCGCGGCGATCGCGCCGGGCCGCTCGGTCATGACCAGCACGCGATCGGCGAGGAACACCGCCTCGGGGATCGAATGCGTGATCAGCAGCACCGTCTTTTTCGTTTCGCGCTGGATCCGCATCAACTCGACGTTCATGCGCTCGCGCGTCAGCGCATCGAGCGCGCCGAACGGCTCGTCCATCAGCATGATCTTGGGATCATGCACCAGCGCGCGGCAGATCGAGGCGCGCTGCTGCATGCCGCCGGAGAGTTGCCACGGCAGCTTCTTCTCGAATCCTTCGAGCCCAACCATCTTCAACAGCGCCTTGGCGCGGTCGAGATATGTCTGCCGCGGCAGCCGCTTCATGTCGATCGGCAGCATCACGTTGGCCAGGATGTTGCGCCATGGCAGCAGCAGCGCGTTCTGGAACACGATGCCGACATTGCCGTGCGGCGTCGTCACCTTCTCGCCCTCGACCAGGATCTCGCCTGATGTCGGCGGCAGCAATCCCGAGATCAGCTTGAGCAGCGTGGACTTGCCGCAGCCGGACGGGCCGACCACGACAAAGAACTCGCCGTCGTTGATGTGGAAATCGAGCGGCCGCAGCGACGGCACGTCGCCGTCGCGCGTCCGATAGGTTTTGGACACGCCGGACAGTCTGATGCCCGACGCATCGCCGGCAGCACGGTCGCTCACCAATCTCAGATGTGCGGCCGGCTGCGCGATTTCACTCATAACTGTAGCAGGTTTCACGAGCCGCTCTTCGGCAGGTAGTCGTTGGTATAGAACGCCTTCGGGTTATCCTTGGCCTTGGCGTCCAGCCCGCCATATTCGACCATCAGATTGACGGAGTCGGTCATGTTCTGGTCGGTGACCTGAAACGGCCGCTTGCTCTTGGTCTCCGCAGTCCGGTAGAGCGGAATGGTCAACTCAAAACCCTGCGTCAGCGTATCGATCTTGCCGCCCTTGGGGTTGGCGTCAAGGATCGACTGCGCCGCCGCCTTCGGCTCCTTCTCGGCGGCCTCGACCGCCTTTGTCGTCGCCGACATGAAGCGGCGAACGAGGTCGGCATTGGCCTTCACATAATCGGCGTTGGCGATGATGCCCGAGGAGACCATGTTGATGCCGTAGTCCGCGAACTTGATCGGATAGACGTCCTTGCCGGTGGCGTCCTTGATCTTCATCGACTGGTCCATGACGTAACCGAGCAGGAGGTCAGCCTGGCCGTTGATGACCGCATTGAGCTTGGTCTGGCCGTCGCCGGCGACGGTCTGGAAGTCGCTCTCCTTCAGGCCGGTCTTCTTCAGGAACAGCGGCCAGATCTGGGTCATGGAATCGGCAGGCGTGATCGCAACCGTCTTGCCCTTGATGTCCTCAGGTTTCCTGATGTTCTTGTCGACGAAACCCATGGCGGACATCGGGCTGGTCTGGAGCAGCACGCCGGTCGCAACCACCGGCGCGCCCTTGATCGCGGCGCGCATCATGGTGGGCACGTCGACATAGCCGAAGTCGGCGGTCTTGGCGGCGACGGCCTGGGTGGTCGCCGCCGAGCCGCGGCCTTCCTGGATTTCGAGGTCGATGCCCTCGGCTGCGTAAATGCCCTTGGCCTTGCCGTAATAGAACGGCGCGTGCTCGCCATAGACGTACCAGTTGAGCATCAGCACGACCTTGTCGGCCGCCTGCGCCGGCATCGCCGCAAACATCATCAACGCTGCCGAGATAGCCCCTATCCACCGCTTCATCGTCACTCTCCCTTGTCGTTATGTTTCGACCGTTGATGGCCGTTGCTTAAGTTAAGAGGCGAAAATCACGTCCTCACGCTGGCTGACATGCCAGGGAATGACCAGCTTCTCGATGCGGTCCACGACCCAGAACAGGATCACGCCGAGCAGCGCGAGGATCACGAGGGCTGCGAACATCGTCGGCAGGTCGAACGTGCCGATCGAGCGCTGCATCACGTAGCCGATGCCGGAATTGGAACCCACGAACTCGCCGACGACGGCGCCGACCACCGCCAGCGTCACCGACACTTTGAGGCCGGAGAAGATCGCGGGCAGCGCATGCGGCAGGTTCACCGCACAAAACACCTGGAAGCGGCTGCCCTGCATGGCGCGGGCGAGATCCACCATGTCGGGATCGACCGATTTGAAGCCCTGCACGGCGGAGACCACCACCGGGAAGAAGCCGAGCAGGAAGGCCGAAATCACTTTCGGAATGATGCCGAAACCGAACCACACCACGAACAGCGGCGCGATCGCGATCTTCGGCACGGATTGCGAGAACACCAGCAGCGGATAGACATAGCTCTCCACCGTCTTGGAGCCCGCAATCAGCATGGCGACGGGAATGCCGAACAGCGCCGACAGCAGGAAACCGCAGACGGTGGCATAGGTGGTCGGCCAGGACTGGCGCAGCAGTTCCGGCCATTCGGTGCGCAGCACCGCCAGGACATCGCCCGGCGCCGGGATCTGGTAGGCGGGGATTTTGAACAGCCGGATCGCGAGATCCCAGGCAACGACGATGAAGACAAGGAACAGGAACGGCCGAATCCAGGCCGCATTCAGCATCTTGGACACCGCACTCTGCGGCTTCAGCTCAGCCACGTCTCACTCCCGGTCGTCTTGTTCGTTGAGGGAGAAATTAACCGATTGGGTAAATACTGTCCAGAGGTTTCCCTGTGACGTTTTGTGCCTGTTCCCCCGCTGGTCGTGCCCGGGCTTGTCCCGGGCATCCACGCCTCTCCTCACGCGGAGACGCGCGTGGACGGCCGGGACAAGCCCGGCCATGACGGATCCGGCGAGAGCTTGAGATTAAACCGTCTGCGCCGCCGCGGCGCGCGACTTCGGCGCCTTGACGATCTTCAGCAGCTCCGCCGAGCGCCCCGTCAGCGCTGCCAGCACGAGGCCGACCATGTGGGCCAGCCGCTCGTCCTTGGCGTCCTTGGCCAGCAAATCGCGGCCGAAGATCACGCTGAGCGTCGCCGAGTTCGAGAGATAGAAGAAGCAAAGCCCCGCGATCGAGATGTAGAGCTGCACCGGATCGACCGCGACCTGGAAGTCGCCGCTCTCGACACCGCGCCGCACCACGGTGCGGATCATCTCGACGAAGGGCGAGTGCATCGACTTGACCTTGGTCGAGCGCTTCAAATGCTTTGCGCGCGCGAGGTTCTCGGTCTGGAGCAGCGACAGGAATTCGGGATTGCGCAGAAAGTAATTCCAGGTGAACTCGATCAGGCGCCTGATGGCCTCGGGCGGGTCGAGGTGCTCGAGATCGAGCCCACGCTCCTCGCTGCGGATCTTGTCATAGGCGCCTTCGAGCACCGCGAGATAGAGCTCGTCCTTGTTGCCGACGTGATAGTACAGCATCCGCTTGTTGGCGCCGGCCTGTTCAGCGATGCGATCGACACGTGCGCCGGCAAGACCGTGGGCCGAGAATTCCTGCTTGGCCGCTTCGAGAATGCGCAGCCGCATCCCCTCGGGATCGCGCTGCCATTTCAGAGTTCGCTTTGCCTTCGCCAAACCGGTTGCTCGCTGGGTGCTGTCAGGATGGATGTAACACGCGCTCGCCGTCATTGCGAGAAGCCCTTGCGACGAAGCAATCCAGACTGTCTCCGTGGAGGGATTCTGGATTGCTTCGCTGCACTCGCAATGACGGGGAAAGGCTTAACCTACTCCACCGGCTTCGGCGAGCGCTCCAGCAGCACCGTCTGGATGCTGCAAGTGCCGGTCCTGACCGTCATCACCCGCGTGCCCGGCTTGCGGCCGTTGCGGACCTCGGTGACGTCGAGGCCGCCAGCGATCAGGCGGGCGCGCGTGGCGTCGATGTCGGTCACCCGCCAACTCAGGCCCCAGAGGCGGTCATGCAGGGAGTCGCCGCCCGCGACGGGGCGGCGCACCACCTCGACGACGAGATCGCCGCAGCGGAAGAACATCAGCTGGCCCCAATCCTGGTGCGAGCGGTCGAGCGCCAGATCAAGTCGGAGCCGCGCGCCGTAGAGCGCGGCGGCGCGCTCGGAGTCCTCGGTGGTGATCACGACGTGGTCGAGCGCGTCGATCGGCGCGATATCGGTCGCAGGCGAAAGCGGACGCTCATCAGCCAGTTCGAGGAAGAACATGCGCACCCCGCGCGTGAGCTCCGTGGCGGCGCGCGTCCGCTTCCAGTGGAGGACCGCACCGCTCTGCGCGTCGCTGCTTTCGACCTCGGCAACACCATCCGGCTTGAGCGCCACCCGCTCCAGCCGCCGGTGCATTTTACCCATGTCTGCGACACGAAAGCACAGGCTGGCGAGCACACCCTCTTGATCGCCGAGCAGCGCGCGCATGCGGTCGGCGGTCACGCTGAATCCGTTCGGCGCCATCAACTCGATCGTCATGTTCGCGAGGGTGAACAGCACCCGGTCAGCGCCCTCGCCCGAGTTCTGCCACGCCGGCGCACGCCCGAGCAGCGTCTGATAGGCCGCCTTGGCCGTACCGATATCCCTGACCAGAGCGACGATGTGATCGAGGCCGGTGATCATGTTTTCCCCCTGTTGGATCGGCCCGGAACCGTGGACCGAGAGACGGCATTTGCCCGGGCTTGGCATTGCCCGGTGATGGTCGTATTCCGGCACTATGCCGACCTCAAGCGCTTCGGGCGGCAGTTTTGCGAATAATTTCAGCGGTCCCTCAGCGGGACCGGTGCTACAGTAAGCGCGCCGGCCGGGACCACAAAGCGCATCACGGACAATCAATGCAGGCTCTCTTTATCGGACAGACCTATATCGACGTCGTCTTCATTACCGACCACATGCCGACCGGCGACGAGAAGCACGTGGCCTCCGACTACGCGGTTTCCTTCGGCGGCAACGCGGTGACAGCGGCGTTCTGCTGCGCCAAGCTCGGCATCGTGCCCGATCTGATCGCCACCGCGGCCAATGACTGGCTCGGTCGCATGTTCATGGACATGTGCGCGAAATACGCGATCTCGCTGCACGGGCGGAAGGTCAACCAGTCCTCGCTGTCCTTCATCATGCCGAAGGACGGCAAGCGCGCCATCGTCCGCTGCCGCGACGACGACCACATCCATCCGTTCCCGATGCTAAATCTCGGCGGCTGCCGCGCGCTGCATGTCGACGGCCATCAGCCCGATGCCGCGATCCATTACGCGAAAGTCTGCCGCGAGGCCGGCATCCTGACCTCGCTCGACGGCGGCGGCCTGCGCACCAACACGCATGAGCTATTGGAATTCATCGACGTCGCGATCGTTGCCGAGCGCCTGTGCGAACAGATGGACCTGACGCCGGAGAAGATGCTGGACTATCTCAAGAGCCGCGGCTGCAAGATCGGCGGCATCACCATGGGTGAGAAGGGCCTGCTCTGGTACAACGAAACAGGCGCGGTCGAGATCATGCCGGCGATGCCGATCCCGCGCGAGCGCGTGATCGATACCAACGGCGCCGGCGATGTCTTCCACGGCGCCTATGTCTATTCCTATCTCGCCCATCCCGGCAAAAGCTGGCGCGAGCACTTTGATTTTGCCCGCGCCGCCTCGACCTTCAAGATCCAGCGTCTAGGCAACGAAGCCGGCCTGCCGACGCTTGTCGACATCGCCAAGGTCAGGCACGAGTTCGAGGCCAGGGTCTAGCGTTCGCAGGAGTCATGATGGGACGCGTCTTCGTCGCCGGCAGCATCAACATGGATGTAGTGGCGACAGCCGATCGCCATCCCCGGGTCGGCGAGACCGTCGCCGGCAAGCAGGTACTGTATTTCCCGGGCGGCAAGGGCGCGAACCAGGCGGTCGCGGCATCGCGGCTTGGCGCGAGGACCACGCTGATCGGACGGCTCGGCAAGGATTCGTTTGGAGGTGAGCTGAAGGCTTTCCTTGTCGATCAGGGCATCGATCTCGGCTACCTCCAGGAGACGACTGAGGCCCACACCGGCACCGCGATTATCACCGTGGCGGACGCCGACAACACCATCATCGTCATTCCCGGCGCCAATGCGCTGGTCGGCGCTGATGATGTCAGCGTTGTACCGATGTTGAAAGGCGACGTTGCCGTCAGCCAATTCGAAATCCCGCTGCCGACGATTGCCGCGTTCTTCCGGCGCGCCCGTGCGGCCGGGGCCACGACGCTGCTCAATCCGGCCCCGGCGCAAAACATGTCCGGCGAATTGCTCACGCTCGTCGACATCCTCGTGCTGAACGAGACCGAGCTCGGCTTCCTCGCCGGCGTGGAGTTGTCTGAGAGTGACGAGGCTGCGCGGATCATCGACGTCGCGCGAAAACTTCAGGCGCGCGAGGACCAGACCATCTGCGTGACGCTCGGCAAGCGCGGCGTGCTCGCGCTCGCCGGACGCGAGGAGTTGTCGGTGGCCGGTCGCGCGGTGAAGGCGATCGACACCACAGGCGCGGGCGATTGTTTTGTGGGAGCGCTCGCGACACAACTCGCCGACGGCGCAGCACTGCGCGCGGCACTCGCGTTCGCCAATGCCGCCGCCTCGATCTCCGTGCAGCGCATGGGCGCGGGGCCGTCGATGCCTACGGCGGCGGTAGTCGCCGCCGTCCTCAATGCGAGCTGATCACGCCAGCGCGCCTTTCAGGTCAAAACTTTCATCAGCGGCCTGCTCCGGCGTGATCGAGCGATCCAGGCCGAACAGGCGGCGGCCGAACATGTGATCGCCGGCGCGGTTGATCGATTCGATGCCGAGCAGCTTCTCGCCCTTGTAGCAGAACGCCGAGAACGCCTTCCGGGCGGGATCGCCGCGGAGCACGACACGGTCGTAGCCGGTGGTGAGGCCCGCGATCTGCAGCTTGTCGTCCCCCTGGTCGCTCCAGAACCAAGGATGACTGTCATAGGCCTTCCGGTCGCCGGTCAGCCGCGCCGCGAGGCAGCGGGCGTGATCGGTGGCGTTCTGCACCGATTCCACGCGCAGCGAACCGCCGAAGCGCGCGCTTTCGAACAACGCGCAATCGCCGATCGCCGAGATATCAGGATCAGCGGTCGAGAGATATTCGTCGACGATGATGCCGGCAGCAACCGGCAGCCCCGCCTCCGCCGCAAGCTCGATGTTCGGCAGCACGCCGACACCGACCACGACGAGATCGGCGGGCAGATGCCTTCCGTCGCTCAAGGAGATGCCGGTGACCTTGCCGCCCTCAGCCTCGATCGCGGTTGCCTGTACGCCAAGGTGAATGCGGATGCCGGCCTCGCGATGCCGCGCCTGAAAATACTCCGAGACCTCCGCCGTCACGGCGCGCGCCATCACACGCGGGGCGAGTTCAAGCACATCGACCTCCAGCCCCTTGATGCGCGCAGTGGCCGCGAATTCCAGTCCGATGAAGCCGGCACCGATGACCACGACGCGTGTCTTTGACCGGATGATCTTTCGCAGCGCCTCGCTCTCGTCGAGGATGCGCAGATACTTTACGTCAGGGAGATTGGCGTTGGGCAGATCGAGCAAACGGTTGCGCGCGCCGGTCGCCAGCACGAGATGGCCGTAAGGCAGCGTCTTTCCTGACGCGAACAGTACCTTGCGCCCCGCGCGGTCGATCGACACCACGCGGCCCGCGATCAGTTCGATGGTCTGGTCCTGGTAGAACTTCTCCGGCCGGAACATCAGGCTCTCCGGCCCGGCCGAGCCCTTGATATAGGCCTTGGACAGTGGCGGCCGTTGATAGGGCGGATGCGCCTCGTCATTGACCAGGCAGACGGGAGCGGAAAAACCTGCCTGGCGCAGGGATGCCGCGACCTGGTAGCCGCCATGACCGGCACCGACAATAATCACTGGACCATCCGTCATCGGAACAGCCCATTTCCGGAGACACGAGCGTAACCCATGTCGTCTCCTCTCTCGCTGGTTTTGATTTTCTGGCCCAGGAGGAGCCGGCGCTCGTGTCCGTCCCTCGGCAAAGGCAGATACATTTGAGCCTATCGTTCCGGCTTGCGCAAGAGCACCGGGCGGGGCACTGGCGGCCGGGGATTGTCACCCCTCGCCTTCTGCGATCTAGTTGCGGCAGCGACCTCTTGCCGGGAATTTTCCGATGCCAGCTCCAATCTCCCAACCCGACGACCCCGCTTTGCTGCGGATCGACGGCCCGATTGCGACCATCACGCTCAACCGCCCCGCCGCGTTCAACTCGATCAATCTGGCGATTGCGCAAAAGCTCGAGCAGCTCGCGGCCTATATCGAGAGCGCTGACGACATCAAAATTGTGGTGATCGAAGGCGAGGGCCGCGCCTTTTCAGCAGGCGGCGATCTGCAGACGATTGGTGCGGCGGCCGAGACCAACACGGTGACGCCTGTCCTCGGCGAGCTATTGAAGCACTATCATGCCTTCATCGAGATCATCAGGCGCATGCCGAAGATCTCGCTCTCCAGCGTGCACGGCTCAGCCGCCGGCGCCGGCATTGGCCTCGCCTTTGTCACCGATCTCTGCATCGCCGCAGACGACGCCAAATTCACGCCGGCCTACGCCAAGATCGGGGTCTCACCGGATGGCGGATCTACGGTCGGGATCGTCAACACGGTCGGCCCGCGTCGCGCGCTCCAGATTTTCCTGTCCGAGGACAATTTTACCGCGCAGCAGGCCCATGAATGGGGCCTGGTCGCGAAGGTCGTTCCCGCGACGGAGTTGAAGGCGGCGACGCGACAACTCGCCGAGCGTTTGGCGCAGAACCCGGCGGCGGCAATTGCCGGCACCAAATCGCTGGTCTACCAGGCCGCCACAACGCCGGTGAAGCAGCAGCTCGACGCCGAGGAGCACAAGATCATCATGGCGATGAACACGGAGGAGTTCCGCGCCGCGGTCAAGAAATTCACCAGCAAGAGCAAGTAGCGTTCACTCAAGCAGGCTTACTTGGGACAGATATAGCCCGTGCCCGCCGGCGACTTGAAGCATCCGACCGATTCCGGCAGCACTTTCTGCGGCAGCCACAGAACCACGCTCGGGAAGTAGATCGCGAACGCAATCGTCCCAAGGAACACGAGGTAGATCGGCAACGCGGCGCGTAGCGCTTTTGCAAAACTGACGCCCACGAATTTCGACGCCATCAGCAGCACCAGGCCGTAGGGCGGTGTGATCAGACCGAACGCCAGCGTTGCGATCAGCACCACGCCCATATGCACGGCGTTGATGTCGCCGGCTTCCGTCAGTGTGTTGACCAGTGGCATGAAGATGATGATGGTCGGCACCGGCTCGATGAAATCACCGACCACGGTGAAGAGCAGCACCATCAACAGCATGATCAGGTGCGGGTCGTTGCCGGCCATCGAGGTGATGACATCGGCGATATAGCTTGCGCCGCGCAGATAAGCGAGCATCCAGCCGAACGCATTGGCGGCGCCGATGGTGATCAGCGGCAGCGAGAAGATGAGGCCCGCAAGACAGAAATCGTACGGGATCTTCCTGATGTGCCCGCGGTTGAGCGCGGGGATCACGACGACGACAATCCAGACGACGGCCACGACGCCCGCTTCCGTCGGCGTGAACCAGCCGGTGAGAATGCCACCGAGCAGGATAACCGGGATCATCAACGGCAGCGCCGCATCGCCCGCCGCGAACACCACCTGCCGCAGCGGCGCGCGCGGCTTGCGCAGGCCGGAGGGCCCGAAGAAATAGCAGTAGATCATCAGCCCGAAGCCGATCATTAGTCCCGGCACGACGCCCGCCATGAACAGACCGGCGATCGAGACGTTGCCGACGGCACCATAGACCACCGCGGTGATGCTCGGCGGCACCAGCGCTGCGATGGTCGAGGCGGAGGCGATGATCGCGGCGATGAAGGCGGGCTCGTAGCCCTCGCGCTTCATCGGGCCGCCCAGCGCGCGGCTCATCACCGCGACGTCGGCGGTGGTCGAGCCCGACATCTCCGAGAAGAACATGCTGAAGACCACCACGACCTGCGACAGCCCGCCCCTGATATGTCCGACCAGCGACACCGAGAGATTGGCTATTCGTACCACCACATTGGCCGAGCTCATGAGCTCGCCGACCAGCAGGAAGAACGGGATCGCCAGCAGCGCCTCGGAATCGACGCCGTCGAAGATCTTCTGGATGATGGCGGCGAGCGACACGTCGGAGAGAAGCGCGCCGATGAAGACGCCGGCCATCAGCGAGAACGGCACGGGCACGCCGAGATAGCCGAACGACAGGAAGCAGATCGTCATCAATGCCAGGACAATGGGTGCGCTCACGGCTGCGCCCTCATCTGTGCGTCGGTGATGATAGCCGCTTCGTCCTCCTCGGGCGGTTCGGGGTGGTCAAAACCGTTGCGCAAACCGTTGACGAGCTGCTCGATGGTGAACAGGCCGATCAGCACGCCCGACAGCGGAATGATCGCGTAGAGCGAAGCGATCGGCGTGCCGGACGGCAGGCGGAAACTGCCGAAGCCGCGGAGATAATTCTGGTAGCCGTACCAAATCAGGCAGAAGGCGACGCCGAGCACGACGAGGCGGATGATCAGTTCGACAATCAGGCGCGACGTGCCATGCATCGCCTCGGAAATCGCGGTGAGATAGAGGTGGTCGTTGCGCCGGGTCGCAGCCGCGGTGCCGACGAAGATCGCATAGATGAACAGCGTCGAGGTGACTTCCTGGAGCCACAACCAGGGATGGCCGATGGTGCGGGTGACGATGTCGGCGGTCACCGACAGCGAGAAGCCGAAGCAGAGCACGCCGCAGAGGATCATCAGCGCAAGCTCGAGCCAGTCGAGCCCGCGCCATTTCAGATGACGTTGCCGTTGCACCAGCAGTTTGTCGGCGATGGCCATTCAACTTTCCCGTCGTCCCGGAGCTATCGCAGGCGACAGCTCGGAAGCTGCCGAACGTGCTCGGCCTGCATGGTTCGAGATAGCCGCTGCGGCGGGCTCCTCACCATGAGGGTCTAAAATCTCGCCTGAAAACGTGACCTCAGCCTGAGGGCCCGCCGCAGGCGGGCGTCTCGAAGGATGACCACAGGGGCGGCTTAATTGACCGACCGGATCAAATCCTTGATCTTCACGGCATGCGGGCCGAGCTCCTTGGCCAGCTTGTCAAGATAGGGGTCGGCGATCGCCGCAAAGCTCTTCTTGTCGACGTTGTCGACGATCTTGACGCCCATTTTCTTCAGCTTCTCGGCCGCGCTGCGCTCGAGATCGAAGGCCTTTGCCGGCTCCTTCGTGCTGATCTCGTTGCCCGCCGCTTGCACCCAGCCTTTCTGCTCGGCCGAGAGGCTCTGCCAGAGCTTGTCGGAGATGAACACCAGCGCGTTGTTGGCCTCGTGCTCGGTGATGTTGAGCACCGGCGCAACCTCGTAGTGCTTGTTGACGAGGTAGACATTGATGCTGTTCTCGGCGACGTCCATGACGCCGGTCTGCAACGAGGTGTAGACGCTGCCGAACGGCATGTGCACGGTCTGGGCGCCGTAGGCGGGGAACATGGTGTCCTCGGTCGCAGTCGCCTGCACGCGGATCTTCAGGCCCTTGATGTCGCCGACGTTGTGGATTTCCTTCTTCGAGTACATGTGGCGCACGCCCTGCGATCCCGTCGCGATGACGTGCAGGCCCTGCGTGGTCTCGTCGATCAGGGTCTTGAGGGCTTCGAACACTTTCGGATCGGCCAGTCCCTTGACCACGTGGTTCTCGTCGCGGAACAAATAGTGCAACGACATCACGCCGGCCTGGGGCGAGATGGTCGCGGTGTTGGCCGAGGAGACGATCGAGAATTCGACGTCACCGGCCTTCACGAGCTGGAGCACTTGCGGCTCCTGCCCGAGCTGCGCGCCCGGATATTGATCGATGATCATGGTGCCTTTGCTCAATTCCTTGAGCTTGTCGGCAAAGAGGTCGCCCGCAATGGAATAGCCGGTGTTGCGCGGCTGGTCATAGGCGAAGCGATAATGCTTCACCTCCTGCGCCGATGCGCCCGTGACGAAGAGAACAGCGGCCGTTGCCGCCAGCCCAAGCATGGATCGTGCAATCATCGTTTCCCCCTGTTTTTATCGCCCGCCGTTTTAGCGGTCTGAGCGTTCGTGCGGGTGATTGGTCACCCTCTCTTAGTCTTTCTGCTCAGTCTTTTTCCCAGTCCTCTGCATGAAATCGAAGTCGCAGCCCTCGTCGGCCTGCATGATGGTTTCGTTGAACAGCCAGGCGTAGCCACGCCGCGCTTCATCCGGCGCAGCGGCCGGCTTCAAGGCGGCATGGCGCCGTTCCAGCTCGGCCGCATCGACCAGCAGCTCGATGCTGCGCTTGGCGACGTCCAACTGGATCATGTCGCCGTTCTTCACCAGGGCCAGCGGTCCGCCGACAGCGGATTCCGGTGTGATGTGGAGAACGATGGTGCCGAACGCGGTGCCGCTCATGCGCGCGTCGGAAATGCGCACCATGTCCTTGGTGCCGCCGCGCGCGAGCTTCTTCGGGATCGGCAGATAGCCCGCCTCGGGCATGCCGGGCGCGCCTTTCGGCCCGGCATTGCGCAGCACCAGCACGTCGTCGGAGTTCACGTCGAGATGGGGATCGTCAACCCGCAAGGTCATGTCCTCGACGGATTCGAACACCACCGCGCGCCCGGTGTGCTGCAACAGTTTCGGGCTTGCAGCCGACTGCTTGATGACCGCACCGCGCGGCGCGAGATTGCCATGCAGGACGGCAAGGCCGCCTTCCCTCTTGATCGGATTGTCGCGCGGACGGATCGCGTCCTGGCCGGGCACGTCTTCCGCATTCGCGACGACATCGCGCAGGGTCTCGCCCGTGATCGTCTTCGCGTCGAGATCGACGAGATCTCCAAGCTGCGCCAGCAGTTTCGGCACACCACCGGCGTGATGGAAATGCTCCATATAGTGCTCGCCGGACGGCTTGAGATCGACCAGCACCGGTACCTCGCGGCCGATTTGATCGAACACCCCGAGATCGAGCCGGTGCGGCGAGCGATGCGCCATCGCGGTGAGATGGATCAGGCCGTTGGTCGAGCCGCCGATCGCCTGGAGCACGACCTGCGCGTTCTTGAACGACGCCGGCGTCAGAAACTCGCTCGGCTTCGGCCCCTTGATCTTGGCCATTTCCGCGGCAACCCTGCCGCTCGCCTCGGCCAGGCGAAACCGCTCGGCATGCGGTGCCGGGATCGTCGCGCTCATCGGCAGCGACAGGCCCATGGCTTCGATCATGCAGGCCATGGTCGAAGCCGTGCCCATCACCATGCAGGTGCCGACCGACGGCGCGAGACGGCCATTCACCGCCTCGATCTCGGCATCGTCGATCTCGCCGGCGCGATACTTGCCCCACAGCCGACGGCAATCGGTGCAGGCCCCTAACACCTCACCCTTGTGGTGGCCCACCACCATCGGGCCGACGGGGATGACCACTGTCGGCAGGTCGGCGCTGATCGCCGCCATCACCTGCGCAGGCAAGGTCTTGTCGCAGCCGCCGATCACGATCACCGAATCCATCGGCTGGGCCCGGATCATCTCCTCGGTATCCATCGCCATCAGGTTGCGCAGATACATCGAGGTTGGATGCGCAAAGCTCTCGGCAATCGAGATCGTGGGGAACACGAACGGCATCGCGCCCGACAGCATCACCCCCCGCTTGGCCGCCTCGATGATCTGGGGGACGTTTCCGTGACAGGGATTGTAGTCGCTATAGGTGTTGGTGATGCCGACAATCGGGCGCTCGAGCGCGTCGTCGGAATAACCCATGGCCTTGATGAATGCCTTGCGCAGGAACAGCGAGAAGCCGGCATCGCCATAGCTCGTCAGCCCTTTGCGCAACCCACTCGTCATCATGCCACTCCGATCACCGGGTCATTGTCGTACAGCCTGCCCCTTGATTGTCAATAAGGCAGAGATCAAACCCGCCATTTTCTGGATCAACATGCTGGTGGACGGTCAGATTATTGACAATCCTGATCTACCCTGCTCCACAGAGAGAACCGGCCAAGCGCCGGGAGGCCGAGGGCATGTCCGACATCCGCACCGCAGATGCCACGACGATCCGGCGCGACGATCCGGACGATGTCGTCGCGCGGCTCGAGGAGGACATCATCTTCGGCCGCCTCGCGCCGGGCGCACGCCTCACCGAGGACGCGCTGATGTCGGCTTACGGCACCTCGCGCCACTTTGTGCGTCAGGCCCTGGTGGACGCGGAGCGCCGCGGCATCGTCCGCCGCGAGAAGAATGTCGGCGCCACCGTGCGGTTCTATTCGGCCGAAGAGGTCCGACAGATCTACGAGGTCCGGGAGATGCTGACGCGGCAGGCCGCGCTGATGATCTCCCTGCCCGCACCGCAAGGCCTGATCGACGAGCTCTCCGCCTTGCAACGGCAGTATTGCGCCAAGGCGGAGGTGCGGGATCTGCGCGGCATTCACGAGGCCAACGACGCCTTCCACGTCGCGCTGTTCGCGGCCTGCGGCAATCCCTATCTGGTGCGCTCGCTCCAGGACTACATGAACCTGACCCTGCCGATGCGCGCGAAAAATCTCGCCGACCGCGACGGGTTGGCGCAATCGCGGCGCCAGCACGAACTGATGATCGAGCTGTTGAAGGGCCGCGACAGCTGGGCGCTGGCCCAACTCTGCGTGGACCACATGCAATTCAGCAAGAAAGACTATCTGGCGCGGATTGCCGGCGAGGCGAGTTAGCGCGGCCGTTCCTTCGCGTCTGCCCGTTTGCGGCTTTGGCGGGCTCCTCACCATGAGGGGTTTGATAGCTCACCGCGAAACGCGACCTCATGACAAGCCGGCGCACCGCGCCGAGATAGCTATAAAAACTATTGTCAACCCATCGAAATTTCGCAGAGCCGGAAATAAATAGGGACCGGGTTCCGGCGTCACGCCGCGCGTCCTGATCCATCTTCCTCCCGAACGAAATGCCATGACCGAACAAATCTTGACGGAGCCGATCGCCGAGCGGCAAGCGCCATCCCGCGGCTTTTCGCGCTACCAGACAATCCTGGTTGCGCTGCTGGCGCTGGTCCAGTTCACGATCATCATCGATTTCATGATCATGTCACCGCTCGGCGCCATCATGATGCCGGCGCTCGATATTTCGGCCGCACAGTTCGGGGTGGCGGTCTCGGCCTATGCATTCAGCGCGGGAATTTCCGGCATCATGGCGGCTGGCTTTGCCGATCGGTTCGATCGCAAGCGGCTGCTGCTGTTTTTCTATGCCGGCTTTACCCTTGGCACGGCGCTTTGCGCGATCGCGCCCAACTATCATCTGTTGCTGCTGGGGCGGATCGTGACCGGCCTGTTCGGCGGCGTGATCGGCTCGGTCGTGCTCGCCATCGTGACCGATCTGTTTGCGCTGCAATTGCGCGGCCGCGTCATGGGTTTCGTGCAAACCGCCTTCGCTGCAAGCCAGGTGCTGGGCATCCCGGCCGGTCTTTTCCTCGCCAACCAGTGGAACTGGCACGTCGCGTTCGGCGCACTGGTCGGCCTTTCGGTGATAGGGATGGCCGCCGTGCTGTTCCTGATGAAGCCGGTGAACGGCCATCTCGCGCTGAAGCAGGATAGAAACCCGTTCCGGCATCTGGTCGCAACGGTCTCGCAGCCACGATATTGGATGGCGTTTTCAGTGACGACCCTGCTGGCGACCGGCGGCTACATGCTGATGCCGTTCGGCAGCGCCTACACCGTGCACAATCTTGGCATCGATATCGTGCATCTGCCGACGATCTATCTCGTCTCCGGCCTGTTCAGCATCGTCATCGGCCCATTGGTCGGACGCGCGAGCGATGCTTTCGGAAAATACCCGACCTTTGCCTTCGGCAGCGCCATGTCGATCGTCATGGTGTTGATCTACACGCATCTCGGCGAGGTGAGCCTGACGGTCGCGATCCTGGTCAACGTCCTGATGTTCGTCGGCATCTTCTCGCGCATGATTCCGTCGCAGGCGCTGATTTCCGCGATCCCCGAGCCGGCGCAACGCGGCTCCTTCAGCGCGGTCGGCGCGTCCCTGCAACAACTCTCCGGCGGGCTCGGCTCCGTGCTAGCCGCCGCGCTGATCGCGCAGGACGCCGACGGTACGCTCCGGCATTTCGACCGGCTGGGATACGTCGTCGTGACGACGGCGGTGATTTCCCTGATCCTGATGTATTTTGTGCAGAGGTCCATCGCGGCCCAGACCGGCAAACGCGTGGTCTAGGGCGTCGATTCCGAGGCCCTAGATTTGCGAATCATCCGCCCCTATCGCTTATTCCAATCGATGATCCGGCTTGTGTCGCCGTCGAACTCGTTGCTGCAGAACGCGCCGCCCTGATAGTGATCGCCGATCGGATCGGGCTTCATCTTGGCCTGCTCGGCCATCGCATGCGCCACGTGGTCCTCGGAGCGCCCCGTGGGGCGGTAGCCGAACTCGTAGGCGCGGTGGTTGTCCCACCAGGCGCGCTCGTTCAGGGACACGCCGTAGAAAACCTCGAAATGAATGTCGGGATGCTCGAGCCCGATCTGGCAGAGCTGCACCAGATCTTCCGGCTTAAGCCAGATCGAGATTCGGCGAAGGTCCAGCGGCACGTCGCCGAAATTGCCAATGCGAAGGCAGGTCACCTTCAGGCCATGCTTGTCGGCGTAGAGGGCGCCGACCGCTTCGCCGAACACCTTGCTGACGCCATAGCGGCCGTCGGGGCGCGGGGTAACGTCGGTGCCGATCTTGTGGTGGCGCGGATAGAATCCGACGGCATGGTTCGAGGAGGCGAACACCACGCGCTTGACGCCCTTGCGATACGCCGCCTCGAAAAGATTGTAGCCGCCGATGATGTTGGCCTGGAGGATGTCATTCCAGGGACCTTCAACCGAATAGCCGCCGAAGTGGATGATGCCGTCGACGCCCTCGCAGATCGCTTCGCACTGCGCAAGGTCGGACAGATCCGCCGCCTTGAATTGCTCGTTCGGGCCGAGATCGGCCGGCGGGCGGATGTCGCTGAGCAGCAGGTCCGGATAGATCGGCGGCAGCAGTTTTCGCAAACGCGTTCCAATCCCGCCCGAAGCTCCCGTCATCAAGATGCGCGGCATGTCTTTCCTCGTATGTGCAGCCGATTTGCGGCCGTAGATATCTGATGCTAGCAGACTTGGACAGAGGGAACGCAACAACGAGAATTGCACATGAACGATGCATCGTCCCAGAACCAGGAACGGCCTCAAGGCTGGCGGCCGGCGACGTATTACCCCGATCCGGCGATCAGTGCACTCGATCCCCGCTTCGAAAAATACTGGCTGAAACTCTCGGCGGTGGAGCGGCTGACGACCGGCCTGCGCTGGGCCGAGGGACCGGTCTGGGTCGGCGACGGGCGCTATCTCCTGTGCAGCGACATTCCGAACCAGCGCATCGTCAAATGGGAAGAGGAGACCGGTGCGGTCTCGGTGTTCCGGAAACCTTCGAATTTCGCCAACGGCAACACCAGGGACCGCCAGGGCCGGCTCGTCACCTGCGAGCATGGCGGCCGACGCGTCACCCGCACCGAATATGACGGCAGCATCACCGTGCTGATGGACTCGTTCGGCGGCAAGAAGCTCAACTCGCCGAACGACGTCGTCGTGAAGTCCGACGGCGCGGTCTGGTTCACCGATCCCACTTTCGGCCTGCTCGGCAATTACGAAGGATACAAGGCCGAGCCCGAGATAGAGCCGAACGTCTACAGGTTCGATCCCTCAACCGGCAAGGCGACCATCGTTGCCGAAGGCGTGCTGGGGCCGAATGGCCTGTGTTTCTCGCCGGACGAGAAGATTCTTTATGTCGTGGAATCACGCGGCGTGCCGAACCGCAAGATTCTCGCCTATGACGTCTCGCCAGACGGCACGACGATCTCCAACAAGCGCGTCCACATAGATGCGGGTCCGGGCACGCCGGACGGCATGCGCTGTGACATCGACGGCAATCTTTGGTGCGGCTGGGGCATGGGCGATCCCGAGCTCGACGGCGTCGTGGTGTTCGCGCCCGACGGCGTCATGATCGGCCGCATCGCACTGCCCGAACGCTGCGCCAATCTCTGCTTCGGCGGCGTCAAGCGCAACCGCCTGTTCATGGCCGCGAGCCAATCGATCTACGCGCTGTATGTGAATACGCAGGGCGCGGTGGGGGGATAGGCCCTACGCCGGTCGTACAGCGTTCTCCTCGTCATTGCGAGGAGCGCTTGGGACGAAGATTCCATGGGGAGTGGATAGCGACCAAGTCTGAGGCCAGACTGAGGTTGCAATACCACCCAACCTGGAGACGACGATGTTGCTCGATC